>NZ_JBEXKC010000005.1:0-178949 GCF_040609475.1 Streptomyces sp. NPDC004667
GAAACGGCGCGGGTGCCCCGGGCGCGCGGCCGGGGGGCGGCGATCCGCCCCCGCACCCCCCCCCCGCCTCATGCGGTGGGCGCCCCGGTGGCTACGCGGCGGGAGTGGCCGGGCCCGGTCCGGCTCCCGCCTCCGGCTCCTCCTCCCGGCCCGCGGCCGTGGCCGTGGCCTCGGGGCCGGTCGGCCTCGGCGCGGACGCCGGCCGTTCCGGGGTCCGGCGGACCGGCGGGGAGTGGCGGGCGGCCTCGGCGCGGAGCATGGCGTTCAGGGCGGCGTACGGGTCGATGGGCATGGCGGAACCTCACGGTGGTTCGGGCGTGTGTGGGGGGACGCGCTGCTGCTCGGCCCGCTCAGCAGCGCAGGACCACGCTCCGTACCGTCCGCTGGGATCCTGCCGGTGCGGCCTCCCCGCCCCGGATCGCGTGCGGCGGCCCGGCCGCATCGCACACGTGTTTCACGTGAAACATCCCCGGCAGCCGCCGGACGGCGAGCGCCGTGCGCACCGCCGTCCGTACGGCCGCGCGGGCGTCGGAGTCCGCCGCCCCGTCCGACTGCCCTTCGGTGGGCTCGGCGGGGGCGGAGGAGGCCGAACGGGAGTCCGCGGCCAGGGCGGAGGCCGTACTGGCCGCCGGACCGGCGCCGAACAGGCACAGCAGCGCTACGCAGGCCACCGTCAGGGCCCGCGCCGCCACCGTCCGCGCGTACCGCGCACCGCTCATGACGCCCTCCATGCCCCGGCGCGCCGGGCGGCTCCCCCGCCGGGCACCAGAAGCCCCCGACCGGGGGACGAAGACACCCCCCTCGGCTGACATCCGCCACTGCCCCACCGGGACCCCGCGCTCAGCGGGTGCGCAGCGGCCCGGTCAGCCGCGCCAGGACCGTGGTCTCCCCGCTGATCAGCCGCAGCCGGGCCCGCCCGGGCCGGTCGGCGGAGCCGCCGACCACGCCGGGCGAGATCCGTTCGACGGTGAACACGGCCGTACGGTGGTCCGCGCGCGGGATCTCGATGGTCCGCCCCCGCCGCAGCTCGGCGAGCGGCAGCCCGTCCCCGCTGACCACGGCGGTGCCCGCGCTGCCGGGCACCGGGCCTTCGGGGTCCCAGCCGGCCACGCCTTCGGCGTTCTGCGGGCCCCGCGCCAGCGGGAGGTCCACCCCCAGGCTGGGGATGCGCAGCCGCAGCGGGCGCGAGGCGCGCAGCGGCGCGGCGGACACTCCCCGGGGCCCGGTGTCCGGGCCGTGCGCCCCGGAGTGTTCGAGCCCGCGCACGAGCCGCCGGTGTCCGGACAGGCCCAGCGCCCGGGAGGGCAGTGCGTCGGCGGTGCCGGCGGTGGTGGACTCCGCGCCCTGGCTGCCGCGCAACAGGCCCACTCCGGTGCAGATCAGAGTGACCGTCAGCGCGGCGACGATCCACTGGGCGCGGGCCATGGCGTTCCTCCCGGGCCGGCTCGGGCGGCCGGTTCCTGTGAGCAGTGGACCGCTCCCGGGCGTCCGGCACCGCACGGGCGCGCCGGGAAGTGACGGTTCGTCACCGGCGTGTCGCGGCCGTGCGCGGGTGTCTTCGCAGCTCGGGGCGGTGCGCCGGGCGCGCTTCCGGTGGGTCGACGCCGTGCGCCCGAACGGGTGAGGGCGGACCCGGCGGTGCGACGGCGCCCGCCCCGCGCGCCCTGCCGGGCGGCGTGTTCACGCCCCTGACGCGGCGTCCGGGTCCGTGACCGCGGCCGCGGCCGACGGCAGGGGCCGCGCGGGCCAGTCCAGCAACCGGGCCCCGATCGCCGCCGTCTGCAGGGTGTACCGCTGGACGGGATCCCCGGGGTCGTGGCCGGTCATCCGGTGGATCCGCTCCAGCCGGTAGGTCAGTGCCCGCACGCTCAGGCCCAGCCGCCGGGCCGACTCCGCGGCCACGCACCCGGAGTCGAAGTACGCCGCCAGGGTCTCCAGCAGCGGCCCGGCTCCGCCCCGTCCGGCCCGCAGCGGCCCGAGCACGCTCAGCACCAGGTCGGCCAGGGCGGCCCGGTCCCGGGTCAGCAGCGGGAACACCAGCAGGTCGGCGGCGCGCAGTACGGGTCCCTCGAAACCGAGCCGGTCCGCGAGGCCGAGGGCGTCGCGGGCCTCCTCGTACGAGGCCGCGATCCCGCCGGTGCCGGGACGCGGGCGCCCGACCGCGACGAGCCCCGTGCCCGGGAGCGCCGCGCACGCCTGCCGCGCGAAGTGGACCGGCACCTCGTCCCGGTCGCCCGGGGCCACGCAGACCAGCAGGCCGTCCTTGGTGGCGAGGAGGGCGGCGCCGTCCCCGAACCGCCCGGTCAGGGCCGCCTCCACGCGGCGGGCGGCCGGGCCCGCGTCCTCGCAGGGCTGCGGGCCGCGCGCGACGGCCACCGTGTACGCGGGCGCCGGGGCCGGTCCGAAGCGCGACGCCCGTTCGGCGAGGCGGCAGGGGTCTCCCCGGCCGAGCAGCAGGTCGTCGACGTACTCCCGGCGGGCGGCCTCCTCGCGGCGCACCAGCAGGTGCCGGGCCCGCTCGTAGCCCTCGGCGAAGGCGTCCACGGCCTGTTCCGCCGCCGCCAGCACGGGGTCCGGGGCGCCGTGTCCTTCGAGTGCGGCCCGGGTGGCGGCGAGATGGGCGCCGACGAGGCCGCGCAGCCCGTACCCGGCGGCGGCGGCCCGCGCGCCGAGGGCCCGCCGGGTGGCGAGTGCCTCGGGTCCGGGGCGGCGCCCGGTGGTCCGGACGTCCGCGAGGATCCCCGCGTACCCGGTCAGATATTCCTCGGGTACGTCCCGCCCTGACGCCACACCAGCTCCCCGCTCCGTTCGAACTCCCATTGTCGCCAGGGGGTTCGCGGGGGCCCGGGCCGGGGCGGGCGGGGCGCTCAGATCACCACGAACGCGACCGCCGCCGCCCCCATGAGGGCGGCGGCGAGGTGGATCGCGGGGTGGCCGTAGTCCCCGAACCAGAGTTGGCGGGCCAGTCCGCCCAGGGCGGCCAAGGCGGTGATGACCCCGATCTGCGCGAGCAGGGTCGCGGCCGTGAACGGGGCCAGGAGCAGGAGTAAGGAGTTCAGCCAGAAGGGTGCGGCGCCGGTCCAGCCCCGCCAATGCCAGATCGCGGTCGGCATGTCCCGGCTCCCACCTTCCACACCCGCAACAGGCGTGTCGTGCTCAACTCATCGGCTGTACAGCCTCCTGGGGTGCGGCGGCCGGGGCAATAGCGCGTTCGGCTAGAAATCCGAAGGCCAGGCCGAAAGTCGTCCACAGGGCCACCTGGATGCCCAGCGAGGCGAGGCGGAACTGCCAGATCAGGGCGGCCGGGAAGTCGGCCGGCACCTCGTTGATGCCGGGGAGCAGGGCGTAGGCGACGCCCACCGCCACGACGAAGGACAGCGCGGCGACGATCGAGGCGTTCCAGTTGCCCAGGGAGGGGGCCAGGCGCCGCCCCAGGATCAGGGCGCCCGCCGCGAGCAGCAGGCTCAGGGCGATCATCAGGACGAACAGGGTGGTGCGCCGCACGACCGTGTCCGGGTCGCCCACGGCCGGCGGGTTGGCCGGGTACTTGAGGAACGGGACCAGGTTCACGGTGAGGAACAGGCCCCCGGAGACCAGCGCGGCGGTGGCCCGCGGGCCGAAGCGGCCGAGCCGGCCCAGGGCGTAGCAGAAGACGAGGGCGGCGATGCCGCCGAGCGCGACGCCGTAGAGGAGGGTGCCGGTGCCGAGGCCGGCCGTGGCCTGCAGGGCCCGGCTGACCGGGGCGTCCTCGGCGTGGTCGTGCCCGGCGGAGGCGGCTTCCTCGATGGCGATGGCCGCGTCCACCTTGGACTCGCCGAGGACGTACGCGACGAGGAAGGCGGCCACGCCGGCGAGCAGGCCGGCCAGCATGCCCCGGATCAGCAGGACACGTGGGGAGATGCGGTTCATGCGTCGGTTTCCCTTGCTGGGGCGGAGAGGGGCGAGCGGGGGATCTCCGGGGTCCACAGGGCAGGCGGAAGCGGCGCGCGGGCCGTACGGCGCTCCGCGGGCTGGTGTCCCGCGGAGTCACGCGGGGGACGGGCCCCGCGCGGAGCCGTACCGGCGCCGCGCGCAGGGGAGTTCCCGGCGGCGCGTGGACCGGGGATCAGCCGGTCAGTGGCAGGGGAAACCGAGCAGGTGACGGCCGTCGTGCATCCACTCGTGAACGGTGTTGCCCTGGAAGACCGCGGTGGCACCCTGCTCGGCGCCGACGAGGTACAGCAGGACGAGCATGAGGACGCCGACGAACAGCGCCCAGGGGGCCAGTTCCTTCAGGGAGAGCGGGGTGACGGCTACGGGGGCCGACGACGGCACGGCGGAGTGGGCCATGGCAGAACCTCCAGGGGGAACACGCGTCCCGGTCAGTGGTGCTCTTGAAGAAGGTGGCGGGTCTGACTTCCCTGCCCGCACTGCTGCGGGAGGATTCACAGTGGCGCGACCGTGCCGGAATCTCACCGGTACTTCCGTCATACCTTCGTCATGTCGTCCGAGACCGTACCGCGCCCGTGGCCTGAACACCACGGCGCATGTCCGCCGTCTCACGCCCTGGGCGCGCGCTCTACGCTCCCTCCCATGCCCGAGACGACGCCCCAGGCCCCGCCGAGTCCACCCGTACGGCTGCACCTGACCACGCCCCCGCTCGACTCCGCCGCCCGCCAGGGCCGGTTCGGGTACGGGGACCCGTGCCCCGGCCACGCCGGTCTGGCCGGCCCGGCCACCGGGGACTGGGCGGGCCGGACCCTGGAGGAGGTCGCCGCCGAGGACCCGCAGGGGATCCGCGCCTGGCTCACCGACCCGGCGTACGCGCCACCGGGCGGCGGGGAGTCCGTGGCCGCGCTGATCGCCCGGACCGGGGCGCACCTGGCCGCGCTGCCGCCCGGTCCGCACCACGCGGTGGTCGGGCAGGCCGTCGTACGGGCCGCGGTGGTGTGGGCCCTGGAACTGCCCGCGCAGGCCTTCTGGCGGCTCGACGTGCGGCCTCGGACCGTGACCACCCTCAGCGGCCGCTCCGGCCGCTGGAACCTCCTGGTGGGCTCCCCGGCCGGGGAGTGAACGGCACGACGGCCCGGACCCCGCGACGCGGTCCGGGCCGAACGGTGCTGCGGGGCGGTGCTGTTACGCGACGATCCAGTCGGACGTGGCGATCACCGGCTGCACGCCGTCGCGGTGGATGGTGCCCTCGATCAGGCCGTACGGGCGGTCCGCCGCGAAGTACACCTCGTTGTCGTTCTTCAGCCCGAAGGGCTCCAGGTCGACGAGGAAGTGGTGCTTGTTGGGGAGGTTGAGGCGCACCTCGTTGACCTTGGGGCAGTTGTCGAGCACGCGCTCGGCCATCTGGTTCAGGGTCTGCTGGAGCGAGTACGAGTAGGTCTCCGCGAAGGCTTCCAGCATGTGCTTGCGGACCTTCTTGTACGACCCGTCCCAGTCGAAGTCCGCGTCGTCGGCGGCCAGCGCCGACTGCGCCCAGCGGGCGGTGACCTTGGTCGCCAGGATGCGGTCGTACGCCTCCTTGAGCGTCGTGTACTTGTCCTTGATGTAGCCGTGGAACTCGGAGTTGGTCGAGTTCATCACCGTCAGGTCCTTCAGACCGGAGATGACCTGGAGACCGGTGGTCTCGCTGTAGGTGACCTGCGCGGTGCGCACCTCCTGGCCCTTGCGGACGAAGGAGTGCTGCTCCTTGCGCGTCGGGACCGGGATCCGCTCCCAGGCGAACTCCTCGATCCGGATCTGCGCCTCGCGGATCGGCTGCTGGGAGGAGACGAAGTGCTTGGCGAGGTGGATGCCGAAGGCCTCGGGCGAGGCGACGCCGTGCTCCTTGCCGAAGGCGTACACCGTGTTCTTGGTGGTGTCCGTCGGCAGGCAGTTGGCGTTGTCGCCGGTCAGGTGGACGTCGCGGAACTCACCGCGCAGGGCGACCGAGACGTTCAGGTCGCGGATCTCGGCCCAGGAGCCGTCGCTGCCCTTGCGGGTCACCACGACGATGCGGTTCTCGGCCTTGCCGTACTGGTTCTGGCCCAGGACGTGCTTGCTCATGCTGTCTTCCTTCGGGTACTCGGGAACACGGAGTCCGTTGGTCTGGATCCCGTACGCCCGGCGTCCAGCGCGCGTCCCGCGTGAAGACGTGCCGCTCCCCGCCGTTCGGCCCCTGGGGGCCGCCCCGGGACTGACGTGCATCCCGGTCCGTAGGTGCTGAGTAGTACTGCACGGATTGCAGCATGTGTACGGCGGGTTAACCACCGTACGGATCCTCCGAACACCAGCACCCACGGCTTGGGCGACCGTACAGACCCGCAGGTCAGGCCATGTGCGCGTCGGCGACCGCGAGGGCCTCGTCGAGGACGGCCAGGCCCTTGGCCACGTCCTCGGCGGAGACGTTGCAGGGCGGGGCGACGTGCATCCGGTTCCCGGCGAGGAGCGGCCACAGGCCGCCCTTCTTCAGGGCCGCCCCGAAGGCCGCCATGGGCGCGTTGTCGGCGCCGGAGGCGTTGTACGGGACGAGCGGCTCGCGGGTGTCCGCGTCCCGTACGAGTTCCAGCGCCCAGAAGGTGCCCAGTCCGCGGACCTCGCCGACCGAGGGGTGGCGCGCGGCGATCTCGCGCAGGCCCGGTCCCAGCAGTTCGGCGCCGGTGCGGGCGGACTGCCCGACGATGTCCTCCTCCTCCATCGTGTTGATCGTCGCGACGGCGGCGGCGCAGGCCAGCACGTGCCCGGAGTACGTCAGCCCGCCCGGGTAGGGGCGGCGGGCGAAGGTCTCGGCGATCGCGGCGGAGATGGCGACACCGCCGAGCGGCACGTAGCCGCTGGTGATGCCCTTGGCGAAGCAGATCAGGTCGGGGGTGACGTCCCAGTGGTCGGCGGCGAACCAGGTGCCGGTGCGCCCGAAGCCGACCATGACCTCGTCGAGGATGAAGACGATGCCGTAGCGGTCGCAGAGCGCCCGCACGCCCGCCAGGTAGCCGGCCGGGGGCACGAGCACGCCCGGGGCGCCGCCGACGGTCTCCAGGATGATCGCGGCGATGGACTGCGGGCCCTCGAAGACGATCGTGTCCTCCAGGTGGCGCAGGGCGCGCTCGCACTCCTCGGCCTCGGTGCCGGCGTGGAAGGGCGAGCGGTAGAGGAACGGGCCCCAGAAGTGCACGACGCCGGCGGTGGCGGTGTCGTTGCCGAAGCGGCGGGCGTCACCGGTGAGGTTGATCGCGGTGGAGGTCGCGCCGTGGTACGAGCGGTACGCGGACATCACCTTGGGCCGGCCGGTGTGCAGCCGGGCCATCCGGACGGCGTTCTCGACCGCCTCGGCGCCCGCGTTCGTGAAGAAGATCTTGTCCAGGTCCCCGGGGGTGCGCTCGGCGATCAGCCGGGCGGCCTCGGAGCGGACGTCGACGGCGAAACCGGGCGCGACCGTGCACAGCCGGGCGGACTGCTCGGCGATCGCGGCCGCGACCTTGGGGTGCTGGTACCCGATGTTCGTGTAGACGAGCGCACTCGAAAAATCGAGGAAACGGTTGCCCTCGTAGTCCCAGAAGTACGAGCCCTCGGCGCCGGCGACGGCCAGCGGGTCGATGAGCTCCTGCGCCGACCAGGAATGGAAAACGTGCTTCCGGTCGGCGTCTTTCACGGCGGCGAGGGCGTCGGCGGCTTCTGCGTTCATATATCGAGGGTAGTTGTCCAGGATGTGGACCCGGGGGTGCCTCCGCCGGGGCGTGGCCGGGGGGTGACTTGACGTACGGGGGACGCGCCGCTCGACGGGTTCCGGTCCTCGCCGTAGCGTCGCCGTCATCGGCCGCTCCACGGGGGAGAACGGCGGAAAACTCATGGTGGGGCCCCGTCGTGCATGGGGGATCCGGCCGCCGCGTGGTGGGATTTGTCCGTCGATCCCGGGGGTAGGTGCGGCGCCGGGGGACGGGCGGCGGAGACGGGAGAGCCTGTGGCCGAGCAGACGCGGAAGCTGGTCCTGGGCGGTGGCACGGCGGGTGTCGTGACCCGCTGCCGGGACTTCACCCGGCGTGCCCTGGCCGACTGGCACTGGCCCGCCGGCGCCGAGGCCGAGGAGGACGTGCTCCTGCTGGTCTCCGAGGTGGTGACCAACGCCTGCCTGCACGCGGGCGGCCCGCGCGAGCTGGTCCTGCGGCACGCCCCCGGCCTGCTGCGCGTGGAGGTCACCGACGACAGCCCCGAACCGCCGGTCCCGCGGCCGCCGGACCGGGCCCGGCCGGGCGGGCACGGCCTGATCCTGCTGCAACGGCTCGCCCGGGGGTGGGGCTGCGTCCCGTCGCCGCCGGGCAAGACGGTGTGGCTGGAGGTTCCGGGCCCTGCGGCCCCGGCCCCGGCCGGGCCGGAGGCGTAGGCGGGGGCGGGGCGGCGGCCCGGTTCAGGCGGCGTCGGCGGCCCCGGGAGCGGCCCGGGGTCCCTCGGGGGCCTTCGCGGCCCCGGGAGCCCCCAGGGCCCCGTCGGGCTCGTCGGCCCCGTCGGGCTCGTCGGGCTCGTCGGTGAGGAGGCCGCAGCGCAGCCGGGCCAGGGTGCGCTGCAGCAGCCGGGACACGTGCATCTGGGACAGCCCCAGCCGCTCCCCGATCTCGGACTGGGTCAGCTCCTGCCCGAACCGCAGCGCCAGCAGGGTCCGCTCCCGCTCCGGCAGCCCGGCCAGCATCGGCTTGAGGGACTCCAGGCACTCGATCAGGTCGTACGCGGGCTCCTCCGCGCCCAGCGAGGACCGCTCGGTCCGCGGGTCGCGCTCCGGGTCGTCCTGGGCCGGGGCGTCCAGCGAGCGCGCGGAGTAGGCGCAGGCGGCCTTGCGGCCCTCGCCGAACTCCTCCGGCGTCACGTGCAGCTTCCGTGCCAGCTCGGCGTCGGTGGGCTCGCGGCCGAGGCCCTGTTCGAGGGCGTCGTGGGCCTTCGCCGTGTCGATCCGCAGCTCCTGGAGCCTGCGGGGGACCTTCACCGCCCAGCTGGTGTCGCGGAAGAACCGCTTGATCTCCCCGCTGATCGTGGGCATCGCGAAGGTGGTGAACTCTACCCCGCGTTCCGGGTCGAACCGGTTGATGGCCTTGATCAGCCCGATCGTGCCGACCTGGACGATGTCGTCCATCGGTTCGCTGCGTCCGCGGAACCTGCGGGCGGCGAACTTCACCAGGCTCAGGTTCAGCTCGACCAGGGTGTTGCGGACGTAGGAGTACTCCGCGGTGCCCTCTTCGAGCGCGGCCAGCCTGCGGAACAGGGCCACCGAGAGGGCCTTGGCCTCGCCGGTCGCGACATCGTTCCGATCGCCGTGATCGGTGTGCTCGGTCAGGCCGGGGTCGGTGAGGCCGGTGAGATCGGTGAGGTTCATCGCTCTGCGCTCCTCCGACGGAGGCTCCCCGGGCGGCCGTGGTCGTGTGCGGGCGCCACCGTCCTGAGGGATATACCCGCTCGAACCGGGTGATACCCGTATGGATCTTTCGCAGGCCGCAGGCCGAGGGCAGAGGGTGTGCGGGAAGGACGCGGGCCGCGTGCGGGAGGCTCCCCTGTGGCCCCCCGTACGCGGCCCGCGCCGGTCTCGTGCGTCCCCTCCCGCGCGGCGCCCGCCGCGGAGTCCGGCCCGCCGGCCGGCGCCCTGCGCACCGGAGGGCGCGGAGCACGGTAGGAGCCTGCGGCCCCGTGCCCGCCGGGCCCACTGATTAAGCTCAGGCCGAATCCAACTGGGCTGCGGGGGCGGGGACATGGCGACGGGGCTGACCTTTTCGGCGGCGGATCTGGCCCGCACGCGCTTCGCCGTCTCCCCGATGTGGGAGGTCGTCACCAGCTTCCGGCTGCTGAAGGATCCGGCCGGGTGTTCCCTGCACCGGCGCTGGGCGGCGCAGGTGCGGCCCCGGATGCGGTGCGCGGGTCTGCGGGGCGGCTGGCTGGACGAGCTGATCCCGGCGCGCGGCTACCTGGCGGACTTCCTCAACCCGACCCCGGACGGCCCCTTCCCCACCCTCGACGCCGAGTTGGCGGCCATCCGCGCCAGCCGTCCCGAGCAGGTCCGGGCCGACGTCGAGGACCTGCTCCACACCCGTCCGGGCGGCCCGGGACCGGGCCCCTCGCCCCGGCTGCGGCTGCTCCAGGAGGAGCCGGGGCCGGCGCTGGAGAAGGTCACGGCGGAGATCGAGACGTACTGGGAACTCGCCCTGGCCCCCTACTGGGCGCGGATCCGCCAGCTGCTGGAGGCGGACGTCTTCCACCGGGCCCGTCAGGTCGCCGAGCACGGGTCCGCCGCCGTCCTCAACGAGCTGCACGAATCGGTCCACTGGGACGAGGGCACCCTGCACCTGCTGCGCTGCGAGTGCGGGCTGACCCGTGAGCGGTCGGGACCGGGGCTGCTGCTGGTGCCGACGGCCTTCGCCTGGCCCCGCGTCCTGACCCGGTCCGTGGCCCCGGACCCGCCCCAGCTGGCCTATCCGGCCCGGGGCGTCGGCACCCTGTGGGAGCCCCGCCCCGCCTCCTCCGCCGACGCGGTGGCCGGCGTACTGGGCCGTTCCCGCGCGCTGCTGCTGGCGGAGCTGGACAGTCCGGCGTCCACCACCCAGTTGGCCCGCCACTGCGGCCTGTCCGCCGCGGGGGTCTCCCAGCACCTGACGGCGCTGCGCAACGCGGGCCTGGTCACGGCGCACCGCGCGGGCCGCTCGGTGCTCTACGCCCGCACCGCGATCGCCGACGCCCTGCTCGCGGCCTGACCGGCGCCGCCCCGGCGGCAGGACCGCGACCCGGCAAACCTTTCCGGCCACCGCACTAGGCTGCGTGCATGGAGTCGTACACCATCGGCCAGGCAGCGCGGCTGCTCGGCGTCAGCAGTGACACCGCCCGCCGCTGGGCGGATGCCGACCGGTTCCCCACCCGGCGCGAGGGGAACCGCAGGATCGTCGACGGGCCCGACCTGGCGGCGTTCTGCGTCGAGGTCGCCCAGGAGGCCGCGGAGGACGAGGACACCCCGTACACCTCGGCGCGCAACGCCTTCCCCGGCATCGTGACCGCCATCAAGCTGGGCTCGGTCGGGGCGCAGGTGGAGGTCCAGGCGGGCCCGCACCGGGTGGTGTCCCTGCTGACCCGGGAGGCGGTCGAGGAGCTGCGCCTGGAGGTCGGCATGCGGGCCACCGCCCGGGTGAAGTCCACCAGCGTGTTCATCGACCGCACCTGAGGCACCTGGGCCCCGCCCCTCCCTGCCCGTCCGCGCCCGCCCGGCCCCCGTATCCGCGCCCGCCCCAGCCCCCGTGCCGGCCCGGACGGGGCTGCGGGCACGCGTCAGCCGTGCTCCGGTTCCCGTACGAAGGCCCCCGCGCGGGCCGCGGCGACGGCCGCCCGCGCCGCGCGCCCGGCCGCGGCCCCGTCCAGGGGCTCACCGGTGGTGAGGAAGCGGTAGTACAGCGGTGCGGACACGGCGCGGACCACCTCGGCGGCGTCGGTCCCCTCCGGCAGCTCCCCCCGCTCCACGGCCTGCCGCACGCACGGCGCCCATTCCGCGACCCGGACCTCGTAGAAGCGGTGCAGGGCCTCGGCCGTGCGCGCGTCGCCCGTGGCGGCGGCGATCACGGCCTTGAACAGGGCCCCCTGACGCGGATCGGTCAGGGTGCGCCGGACGAGCTCCGCGTTGGCGAGCAGGTCCTCGGTCAGCGATCCCGTCTCGGTGCGCGGCGTCGACTGCTCGGCCATGTCCGTCAACAGGTCCGCGACCAGCCCGGCCACCGTGCCCCAGCGCCGGTACACGGTGGTCTTGCCCACGTCGGCGCGACGGGCGATCTCGGCCAGGTCCAGCCGGTGGAAGCCCTGTTCGGCGAGGGTGTCGCCGGCCGCCCGGAGCACTGCCGCGCGCACCCGCGCCGTACGCCCGCCGGGCCGGACGGTCCCCGGCTCCGCCGGGTCCTCCGCGGTGGGGGCGGCCTCATCGGAAAAGTCCATAACGGGGCTCCCGTTCCATTAGTGGCGATCTCCTGTTACGTTGGGATCACCTTAAAGGGTCTGCGGTGCCATTACCGCTTCGAGTCGGGGGATGCGTCATGGAATACAGGCAGCTGGGCACGTCCGGTCTCGAGGTCCCCGCCCTGAGCTTCGGAGCGGGAACCTTCGGAGGCCGGGGTCCGCTCTTCGGCGCGTGGGGCACGACGGACGCGCGGGAGGCCCGCCGCCTCGTCGACATCTGCCTGGAGGCGGGCATCACCCTGTTCGACACGGCCGACGTCTACTCCGCCGGCGCCTCGGAGGAGGTGCTCGGCCGGGCGGTCAAGGGCCGCCGGGACCGGGTACTGCTCTCCACCAAGGCCGGACTGCCCATGGGCGACGGCCCCGGCGACGCCGGCACCTCCCCCTCCCGCCTGATCCGCGCGACCGAGGACGCCCTGCGCCGCCTGGACACCGACCGCATCGACCTCTTCCAGCTGCACGCCTTCGACGCCGCCACCCCCGTCGAGGAGGTGCTCGGCGCCCTCGACGGCCTCGTGCGGGCCGGAAAGATCCGCCACGTCGGCGTCTCCAACTTCGCGGGCTGGCAGCTGATGAAGTCCCTCGCGGCCGCCGAGCGGCACGGATTCCCCCGCTACGCCGCCCACCAGGTCTACTACTCCCTCGTCGGCCGCGACTACGAGTGGGAGCTGATGCCGCTGGGCCACGACCAGGGCGTCGGCGCGATGGTGTGGAGCCCCCTCGGCTGGGGCCGGCTCACCGGCGGGCTGCGCCGAGGCCTCCCCCTCCCGGAAGGCAGCCGCCTGCACCGGACCGCCGACTACGGCCCGCCGGTGCAGGACGAGCACCTCTACGACGTGGTCGACGCCCTCGACGCCGTCGCGGAGGAGGCCGGTCGGACGATCCCGCAGGTGGCCATCAACTGGCTGCTGCGCCGGCCCACCGTCTCCTCCGTCATCGTGGGCGCCCGCAACGAGGAGCAGCTCCGCCAGAACATCGGCGCCGTCGGCTGGGAGCTGACGCCGGACCAGGTGGCCCGGCTCGACGCCGCGAGCCACCGTCCGGCCCCGTACCCGTACTTCCCCTACGAGCGCCAGGAGGGCTTCGCCCGCCTCAACCCGTCGCTGGTCTGAGCCGTCCGGGCGGCGCAAGGGGTCCGGGGGCGGACGCGGGGGGTGAGGGTGCGGATGCAGAAGGTGGTGGGTGTGTCTATTTTGTGGTTTGTGGTCATTGGTCGTGACTGCGTTGATCTGCCCCCTTTGAGGAAGGCCTCACCCATGAAGCGTTTCCCCGTGATCGGCGTGCTCTGCGTCACCGCGGCGTTCGGTCTCGCGGCCTGTTCCGACAACAGCAGCTCGCCGGCCGAGGAGGCCACCCAGGCGGCCGCGGACCTCTGCACCAACCTGAACGCACTCAAGGCCGACAACGCCAAACTGAAGGCCCTGAACCCCGCCGTGGCGACCAAGGACCAGGTGCAGAGCGCCGTCGAAGCGGTCCAGAAGGACTGGGAGAACGTCAAGAGCAACATGAAGAAGATGAAGCAGTCGGAGCAGGACGCCGTGAAGTCGGCCGCCGAGGGCCTCAAGAAGGGCTACCAGGACCTGCCCGGCGACACCACCGGCAAGGACGCGCTCACCCAGCTCCAGCCGCAGATCCAGAGCCTCGACCAGGCGGCGGCCAACGCCTCGACCGGGCTCAAGTGCTGACCCGGTGACACCCGCCCGCCCGGTGTGGCCCCCCGTTTCCGGGGAGGCCCCCACCGGGCGGCGGCGTGTCGGCGAAATGCGTGACATCTCCGATTTCGCCATGGTTCTCGGGCATGGTGGTGCTCCCGCGCCCTCCCGAGGAGTCCTCCGTGTCCGAACCGGAAGCCGGGCCCCGGCTGTTCGCCATCCCCGGCTGGATGCGCAGGCACACCCCGGTGCTCACCCGGCTGATCGAGCAGCTCGCGGCCGTCAGGGTGCTGGACTGCGCCACCCGGCTGGCCGCACAGGCCTTCCTCGGCGGGCTGCCCGCCCTCTTCGTCATCGGCACCATCGGCCCGGACTGGATGCAGGACCAGCTGGCGCACTCCCTCCGCGCGGCCATGGGCCTCCAGGACGCCGCCCTGGACCAGGTCCTCTCGGTCTACTCCGCCAAGGACTCCACGACCGCCACGACCACCGGCGCCGTGGGCATCATCGTGACGCTGGCATCGGCCACCGCCTGCAGCCGCGCCCTCCAGCGGACCTGCGAGCGCTCGTGGCACCTGCCCAAGGCCAAGGCCGCCGTGGCGGCCTGGCGCTGGATCGCCTGGCTCACCGTCTGGCTCGCCGCGCTGCTGTTCCAGGGACCGATGCAGAGCGCCTTCGGGGCCGGCGCGGTCACCGGTTTCATCGTGGCGGTGGTGGCCGGCACGCTGCTGTGGTGGTGGACCCAGCACCTGCTGCTCGGCGCCCGGATCCCGTGGCTCCCGCTGCTTCCGGGGGCCCTGCTGGCGGGGGCGGGGGAACAGGTGCTGACCGTGGCCTCGCGGGTCTACATGCCCCACGCCCTGAACCGCAGCCTGCAGGAGTTCGGCGCCCTAGGCTCGGTCTTCGTCGTGCTGTCCTGGCTGATCACGCTGTTCGTCGTGATCACCCTCGCCATCGCCGTCGGCTACGTGGTCGCGCACGAGCCCCCGTTCGCCCGCTGGCTGGGCACTCCGCCGCGGCCGGCCCCGACGAGGGCGTCGGGGCCGGCCGCGCAGTGACGGCGTACGGCGCTACCGGTTCCCGTGCCCGGGGCCCCCGGAGCCCGGATCCCGCCCGCCGTCCCCTGGCCCTGGCCCGGTCCCGGTGCCTGGTCCTGTCCCGGCCCCGGCCCCGGCCCCCGCTCCGTTTCCGGCGCGGCCGCCCGCCGCGAGCAGCGCGAGCACGGCGAGGGCGACCAGCAGGATGAGCACCAGCAGCAGGACCGTGAGCACCGTCGGGTGGTTCCACAGCGCGAACACCAGCGCCAGCACGATGAGCACGCCCACGGTGAGCGGACGCCGCCGGGCCTCCACCCAGCTGCCCGCGCCGCCCGTCGTCACCCCGTGGGCCGCGCTCCAGGCCATGGTGGAGTCGGCCCTGCGCTCGGCCCCGCCGCGGACGGCCCGCGGCAGCCGGCCGGCGCCGGACAGGTAGGCGCCGAGCGCGATCACGATCCCGAGGACGAGCGCGGTCCGCAGGCTGACCCGCAGGAACCGCACCAGCGTGTCGAAGACGGCCGCGGCGGCGTCCCGGGACTGGACCTGCTCAGGGAGGTGGTCCAGGTAGTAGCGGCGGGCGATGACCAGCCCGATGGCGACGAGCAGGCAGGCTCCGGCCCCGCACAGCGCCATGACCACCAGGGCCCGGCGGCGGCGCCGGGCGAGCAGCACCCCGCCCGCCGCGAGGAGCACGGTGATCACGGGGAGCCAGTTGCCGGCGATGTCGAGGAGCCGGACCCCGCCCCGGATCTTCTGCAGCTTGTCCGAGTGGAAGAGCACCATCTGCTTGTTGACGTCGGGGATCTTCTCGGCCGGGGAGAGCCCCGCCTTCACGAGGTCCTGTTTGACCGTCTCGACGGCCGCGCCGACGTCGAGGGTGACGGTGCCGCCGTCGACGCCGATCGCGCCGCGGCCCTTGCCCGTCAGCGCGCGCACGACGGACTGGTGGGCGACCCGGTTGGCCTGGGTCCAGACCGTGTCGAACGCCTGGCTCGACACGAAGCGGCTCGCCACCTTGGTGACGGCCTGGTCGGCCGCCGAGTCCAGCTGGGGGCCCAGCGCCTTGACCGCCGTGCCGACGCGCGGCGGCAGCCCCTGGGACTCCAGCCACTTCGCCAGGTCGGCGGTGACCTGCGACCCGTCGATCCGTACGTCGGCCGCCTCCGTGATGCGGTGGACGGCGGCGGCCTCGATCGCCGGGTCCGAGGCCAGGGGGGCGACCGTGGACACGTAGCGGTTGGTGTCCAGCACGATGTCGTGCACCCAGACGGTCAGGAGGGACACCGGTACGAGGAGGCAGGCCAGCGTGATCAGCACGGCGGAAGCGGTGCTCGCGGCGATCCGCCGCCCGCGCGACGGAGACGACGACGGCGACGACTGCGACGGCGGCGGGGGCGGCGGCGGAGGAGCGGGAGCCTGGCCCGGGGGTGAGGGCGGGGGCGGGGGCGGCTCGGACGGCAGACTCATGGCCCTCCCTGGGACGGGGGAGGCGCGACGCCTCTCGCGTCCATTGACGGCCCCCCGGACCGCGGTCGCACGCCGGGTTGAGCCCACCGGGTGGTGGCTCCGTCCGGATTCGGCACCGTACGGCGCGGGGTCGGTGAATAGAATCGGCTTCCATGTCGAAGCCCGACCAGCTGCTCGTGGACATCGCCGCCCTGGTGGAGTCCGCGCAGAGCAATCAGATGTCCCTGACCGTGGTCACCGGGGGTGGCGTCATCACCGGCCGGCTGGCCCCCGAAGCCGTCTGGAGGCAGCGCGTGGCGGAGGTCCTGACGGACTCGGCCCGGCTGACCGAGTTCTCCGCCGCCTTCACGGGTCCCGCGGGTCCCACGGCCACGGACGGCCCACCCACCCATCTGCACTTCCACGTCGCCCGCATCCTCCAGGGCACCGTGGGCATCCCCGAGACGGGCGGCATGTACCGCGTCGCGATCGAGGACGTCGGCGCCTGGACCGTCGGCGACTTCAGCTACTCCGACAGCTGAAGTCGCTCCCGCACCGCACACGGACGGGGCCCCACCGGCACGCGGCGGTGGGGCCCCGTCCGTGCGTCAGGACGTGACGGGAGGGGGCTGTCCGGGTGGTTCCGGAGGGGCCCGGGAGGCCGGCGGCAGGGTGCCGGCGGTGGTGAGCTGGTGGTGGTGCGGCCGAATTCCTCGACCCGGCAGCTACCGGGGAGCCATCGACGTGCACGGGGCGCAGAAGACATCAACTCCCCACCACTCTCAACGTATAGCGCACCGGGGGGCTTGTGGCAAGACCCCGGTGCCGGGTCAGAATCGCGGGCCAGGCCACGACCGGCCGGACCAGCGAAACAGGAGAGCATGCACCCCCTGACCCTCAGCGCGACCACCAGTGCGTTCGACCTTCCCGAGCACCTCGCCGCCAAGGCCGACCCCGCGTTGACCGCGGGCGACGAGCAGCACTTCGCGGCCGTCACGGAGACGCTCGACGAGGCGATCGCCGAACTCTCCGACCGCCTCGCCACCTTGCGCAAGGCACCCGGAGGCGCCGGCCGGGAGGCGATGGAGCGGGACACGGAGATCCACCGCCTCACGGGCCGCCTGCGCACCCTGCGTCGCTTCGGCCGGGACCTGTGCCTGGGACACGTCGTCGGCGCGGACGGCTCCGAACCCGTCTACATCGGGCGCCTCGGCCTCACCGACAGCTCCGGCCGCCGCCTGCTCCTCGACTGGCGCTCGCCCGCGGCCGAGCCGTTCTTCGCCGCGACCCACGCCAACCCGATGGGCCTCGCCAGCCGGCGCAGGTACCGCTGGACCCGCGGCCGGATCGGCGACTACTGGGACGAGGTCTTCACCGCCGACGGGCTCGAAGGACGCGCCGCGCTCGACGACCAGTCGGCCTTCATCGCCAGTCTCGGCGGCAACCGGTCCGCCCGGATGCGGGACGTCCTCACCACCATCCAGGCCGATCAGGACGCCATCATCCGGGCCGGCTCCCGCGGCGCCCTCGTCGTCGACGGCGGTCCGGGCACGGGCAAGACCGTCGTCGCCCTGCACCGGACCGCCCACCTCCTCTACTCCGACCCGCGGCTCGGCCACCGCCGCGGCGGCGTGCTGTTCGTCGGCCCGCACCGCCCCTACCTGGCCTACGTGGAAGACGTCCTGCCCAGCCTCGGCGAGGAGGGCGTGCGGACCTGCACCCTGCGCGACCTCGTCGAGGAGGGCGCCGGCGCCGGGGTCGAGGCCGACCCGGACGCGGCCCGCCTGAAGGCGTCCGCGGACATGGTGAAGGCGATCGAGACGGCCGTCGCGTTCTACGAGGAGCCGCCCTCCGAGGGGATGACGGTCACCACCGACTGGGCCGACCTGCGGCTGAGCGCCGACGACTGGGCCGACGCGTTCGACGCCGGACGCGGCACCCCGCACAACGAGGCCCGCGAACCGATCCTGGAGGAACTGGTCACGATCCTGGGCGACCGGCTCGGCGGCGGCATCCCGCACGAGGCACTGCGCGGGTCGCTCCTGCAGGACGAGGAACTGGTCGCGGCGCTCGACCGCGCGTGGCCGATGCTCGACGCGGCAGACCTCGTCGGGGACCTCTGGTCGGTCCCCGCCTACCTGCGGCTGTGCGCCCCCTGGCTCGGCCCGGACCACGTCCGCACGCTGCGCCGCGCCGACGCCCGTGCCTGGACGGTGTCCGACCTGCCGCTCCTGGACGCGGCGCGCCGACGCCTCGGCGACCCGGGGGCGTCCCTGCGCAAGCGCCGGCACGACGCCTCCGTCGCCGCGCAGCGCGAGCGCCTGGCCGGGGTCATCGACAACGTCCTGGCCGCCGACGACGACGGCGAGGGGGCGGTGACGATGCTGCGCGGACGGGACCTCCAGGACAGCCTCGTCGACGAGAGCGCCCTGCCCGCCGCCGACCCCGAGCCCTTCGCCGGTCCGTTCGCGCACATCGTCGTGGACGAGGCCCAGGAACTGACCGACGCCGAGTGGCAGATGCTGCTGCTCCGCTGCCCGTCCCGGAGCTTCACGATCGTCGGGGACCGCGCCCAGGACCGGCGCGGGTTCGCGGAGTCGTGGCGCGAACGCCTGGAGCGGGTCGGCCTGGACCGGATCGAGACGGCCTCCCTGGGCGTCAACTACCGCACCCCGGAAGAGATCATGGCCGTAGCCGAGCCGGTCATCCGCGCCGCGCTACCGGACGCCAACGTGCCGTCCTCCATCCGCGGCAGCGGCATCCCCGTCGTCCACGGCCCGGTCACCGCCCTGAGCGAGGTCCTCGACGGATGGCTCGCCGAACACGCCGAGGGGGTCGCCTGCGTCATCACCACGGGCGACCTCGCCGAGGGCGCCCTCCCGGCGACGCCCCGCGTGCGCGCCCTCACCCCGGAACTCTCGAAGGGACTCGAATTCGACCTGGTCGTCCTCATCGACCCGGCCTCCTTCGGCGAGGGCGTCGAAGGCGCCGTGAACCGCTACGTGGCCATGACCCGCGCCACCCACCGCCTGGTCGTCCTGACCACCACCTGACCCCGCCCCCGATCGACCGTCGCCCGGACGCGTGACGTGCGGGCCGGGGCGGTTGTCAGGGGCCGGGCGCGGTGCGTCAATGGCACCGGCCGCGGGCAGCAGCTCGCGTACGCCTCCCTCCGGTGAGGAGACCGGGATGTCACGGGTCGAAGCGAACGGTGTCGGACTCTTCTACGAGGTGGCGGGGGAGGGCGATCCGCTGGTTCTGGTGCACGGCTCCTGGGGGGACCACAAGACCTGGGTCCCGGTCCTGCCGGCCCTCGCGCAGAGGTTCCGGGTGCTCGTCTACGACCGGCGGGGGCACAGCCGCAGCGAACGCCCGCCGGGCCCCGGAACCCGGGTCGAGGACGAGGAGGACCTCGCCGCGCTGATGGAGACGCTGGGGTTCGCGCCGGCGTACGTGGCGGGCAACTCCTTCGGCGCCTCGACCGTACTCGGCCTGGCGTCCCGGCGGCCCGGGCTCTTCCGGGGGATCGTCGCCCACGACCCCCCGCTCATGGGCCTCCTGGCCGGAGATCCCGAACCGCCGTCGTCGGCCGTGGCCGGCGGCCGGAAGATCGATTCCGTGCTGGAGCACCTGCGGGCGGACCGGCCGCTCGAGGCGGCGCGGCAGTTCGTGGACGAGGTCGTGCTGGAGCCCGGGGCCTGGGACGCCCTGCCGGAACGGGTCCGCGACGCCCTCGTCGCCAACGCCCCCACCTTCCTGGACGAGCAGGCCGACCCGGGGTGGGCCCGGATCGACCTCGAAGGCCTCGCCGGTTACACCGGGCCCGCCCTGCTGACGAAGGGGACGCGGAGCCCGCGGTGGTTCGCCGCCATCACCGACCTGCTCTCGAAGGAAATGCCCCGGGCGCAGACGTACACCTTCGAGGGGGCCGGCCACATGCCCCACCTGAGCCACCCGCAGGCCTACGCGCAGCGATTGGTCCGCTTCGCCGACGAACAGCGGGTCGTTCGGGACGCTCCGTAGCCCCCTCAGACCTCGTTCGCGTCGGCTGCGACCGCGGCCGGGCCGAGGGAGTCGACGTCCTCCATGGAGCCCGGCATCCGGGCATTGACGAGGTCGGGGTGGTCGATCTGCGGCCCGTGGCCGGTCGTGGGTGAGAGGGGGCGGGGTCCGCGGCTTGACGGTCCGTCTGAGCTGGGGTTCCACAGAAAAGCACGAACTGTCGATCAAGTGATGATCAAGGTCTCGTGCTATCAACGCCTGTTTCGAACAGGCATGTTGGCGATGTACTCCTCGGGCAGGCAGAACCAAGAACGGGGAGAAACCATGTCCGAGAACAAGACGTTAACCGGTCGTCAGATCGAGATCTCCTGGCCCGACCTCGGCATCACGGTCACCGCCGATCTCGACGACCGCAACCCTGCACTCGCCGACGTCCTGTGGGAGTCGCTGCCCTACCAGAGCCTCCAGGGGCACGCCCTCATCGCGGGAGAGCACCTCTACCACGTGGCGCCGATACCGGCCCTGCTGCACACGCCCCACGCCACCCGGATCCCCGACCGGCGCGAGGCCCCCGACGGCACCGTGTTCTGCTCCGGCCTCCAGCACCTGGGCATCAAGTACGGCACCCTGACCGAGCCGATGCCCGCCACTCCCGTCGGCCGGGTCCGTGAGGCGGACATGCCCGCCCTGCTGGAGGCGGGGGCCGCGATCTGGGACGCCGTCTACTCCACGAAGAAGCAGATCCTCGCCGAAGTGCGCCGCGCGGGCGAGCCCGGCGGCCACCGCATCCCGAAGCTCGCGGCCACCGACGCGGACGCCGGCCGCCTGATCGCCGACATCCACGCCGAGACCGAGAGGATCTGGCTCGCACCGCCGGTCGAGCTGGAGGACCTCCACCAGGGCGTCATCCCCTCCGGGGCGGGGAACTTCGGCACCGTCCTTCCCACCCTCCTGTTCGTCAACGGGGAGACCCGGCCCCTGGGTTACGCGGCCTACGGCGGGCTCGTCCGCGCCGTCGTCCAGGACATGCCCCTGGACTCGCTCGTCCACATGACCCGCCTCCTGGTCGGCGTCCCCGCCGAGTTCCTGGGCTACTGCGGCCTGGAGCACCTGTGGGCGTTCACCCAGCGCTTCCTGGAGGTCCTGGACCGCCTCGACCGTGCCGACTTCTACGCCGTCACCAGCCAGATGGCCCTCTACATCAACTGCCTCGGCGGCTGGAACCTCCAGCTGTACCCGTGGGAGACCGGGGACCACCTGCGCCGGCAGGACGCCCGCTGAGGTCCTCGGCCGTGCCCGGAGCGGAGTCCGGTCGCGGGACGGGCGCAGCCGCGCCCGTCCCGCGCCGGACCCCCACACCACAGGAGAAGGAAGACCGTGAGCGCCTTACCCGACCGCGCTGAAGCCGTCGTCATCGGCGGGGGAGTGATCGGAACCTCCGCCGCCCACCACCTCGCCGAAGCCGGCGTGGACACCGTGCTGCTGGAACGCGGAACCCTCGGCGGCGGAGCCTCCGCACACACCGCGGGCATGGTCCGCACCTACTTCCCAGACGACCCGCACACCGGCCGGATGGCCGTGCGCAGCCTGAACGCCTACCACGAGTTCGCCCACCGCACCGGAGCCCCCCTCGGCCTGAGGAGGCTCGGGTTCATGGTGCTGTTCACCGACGAACAGCAGATCGCCGCCTTCGAGTCCGGCCTTGCGGCCCAGCGGGCCGCCGGGGTCGGAGTACACCTGATCAGCGCGGCCGAAGCCCGCGCGCTCAACCCGCTGATCAACGAGCGCGCCGTGCTGGCCGCCGCCTGGTCCCCCGAGGCGTACCACGTGGACGGCCTCGACATCGTCCGCGGCTACGCCGCCGGCGCCCGCAACCACGGCGCGCGCCTGTTCACCCACACGCCCGTCACACGCATCGACGACGACAACACCGTCCACACCCCGCGCGGCAGCATCACCGCGGACAGCATCGTGTGCACGGCCGGACCCTGGTCCGGCGAGGTGGCGTCCATGGCGTCGGTCGACCTGCCGATGACGCCCCACACGATCGAGATGCTGTTCACCGACGTCCCGGACGCCCCGCACCACGAGATCCCGATGACGATGCACGCCACGTCCGGGCTGCGGATCCGCTCGTGGAAGGACCGCGTCCTCCTCGCCATGGGAATGCCCAAGGCCGCTGAGACGCGCGAGGCCTGGCTCGGCCGCATCTCCGCTCACCTCGCCACCCTGTTCCCCGCCCTGGACGGCACCGGGCTGCACCGCGCCTGGTCCGGGGACTTCGACGCCGCCCCGGACAACACCGCGTTCATCGGCGAACACCCCACCCGCCGCTTCCTGTACGCGGCCGGGTTCACCGGTGCCGGCCTGTGCCAGGCACCCGCGGCCGGGGAGAAGCTCCGCGACCTGTTGATCGTCAAGTAGCCCCATAACAGGAGAGAATGCTGTGATCGTCCTTGGATGCAACGGTTTCAGCCGGGTGTCGGAGTTCTTCTCCGAACGCCTCGGTGCGACCGGCATCAACAAGCACTACCTCTTGGGCCACGACGCCGCCGCAGCGGTCCTGGTGGACGGCCGGCTGGTCGCCGCGGTGGAGGAGGAACGCCTCAACCGGGAGAAGAAGACCACCGACTTCCCCGTGCACGCGATCGGCTGGTGCCTGGAGGAAGCCGGGATCACCTTCGACGACGTCGACCTGTTCGCCTTCCCCTGGAACTGGACCCCAGAGGTCCTGGACGGGATCCGCGACGGCATCCGCGCCTCGTCGCTGTCCCAGGAGGCGAAGACCCGCCTCCTGGGCGACATGGCCGACCTGTTCGAGCAGGTCGTGAGCCACGAGGCGATCCTCGCGGACTTCGAGGCCCGCACCGGGCACCGTCCCGACCCCGCCAAGGTCCGCTTCGTTCCCCACCACCTGGCCCACGCCACGACCGGCTACTACCTCGCCGGGATGAAGGACTCCGCGTTCCTCGTCAGCGACGGCCGTGCCGAACGTTTCTCCACCCTGACGGGCGAGATCCGCGACGGCCGGATCACCGTCTTCGACGACACCGCCACCGGCGCGCAGTACTCCCTCGGCACCCTGTTCTCCTGCATCACCCGTTTCCTCGGTTTCGTCCCCAACAACGACGAGTACAAGGTGATGGGCCTGGCCGGATACGCCGAGCCCCCTTCTCCGAACCCGTTCGTCGACCACCTCCTGAGGCTGCACGACGACGGCCGCTACACCTTCGCCGAGCCCCTGCGGACGGACGACCTGCACAGCCACGACGCCCTGTTCGAGGAGTACTTCGGGCCCTTCGAGGACACCCTCGAATACACCTCCCGCGTCGCCGCCGCCGCGCAGCAGATGCTGAACGTCGCCACCGCCCACCAGGTCCGCCACCTGGAGAAGCGGACCGACCTCGACCGGCTGCTGTTCGAGGGCGGCGTCGCCCTGAACTGCCTGAACAACACCCCGATGTTCGAGGGCTCGCGCTTCGGGGACATGGAGGTCAGCTTCGGGGCCTCGGACACCGGCATCACCATCGGGGCCGCGGTCCACGCCTGGCTCGGCCACGCGGGCACCGGGCCCGCGGAGATCCTCGCCGCGTCGGCGCCCGTCAGCCCGTACCTGGGCCCGTCCTACGACGAGGCCGCGATCGAGGAGGCCCTCGCCGGTTTCGCCGGCCGTGTCGTCGCCACGCGCCTGGACGACGACGAGGTCATCGACCGGGTGGCGCGGCTGCTGACGGAGAAGGTCGTCATCGGCTGGTTCGACGGGCGCGTCGAACACGGGCCGCGCGCGCTGGGGCACCGCAGCATCCTCGCCAACCCCGGCTTCGACGACATCAAGGACATCATCAACACCCGGGTCAAACACCGTGAACCCTTCCGCCCGTTCGCTCCCCTCGTCCTGGAGGAGCAGGCGCCGGAGATCTTCGAGATGGGGCGCAAGACCAGGTCCCCGTACATGACGTTCGTCTTCCCCGTCCGCGACGCGTACAAGGACCGCATCCCCGGCGCCGTGCACGTGGACGGCACCTCCCGCATCCAGACCCTGACGGACGGGGGGACCCCGCGGCTCACGGCCCTGCTGCGGAGGTTCATCGAGCTCACCGGCACCCCGTGCCTGATCAACACCTCGTTCAACGTCGCCGGCGAACCCATCGTCTGCAGCCCCACCGACGCCCTGAACTGCTTCATGGGCACCGAGATCGACTACCTGATCCTCGGCAACCACCTGGTCGCCAAGACCGACGACGCCAACTGACCAAGGAGCACTCCGTGCCGATCCAGATCCAGCGCAAGCACACCATGTACCACTCCACCATCCTGGAGTCCGACCCGGACACCGTGTGGGCCACCGTCCGCGACGCCATGCAGATCCTGGCGATCGTGTCCCCGGGCGACCTGGACATCCACACCGACGTCACCTGGACGGAGGGCGGCTCGGTCGAGACGGTCCCGGCCCGCTACGACTTCAAGCTGACGCTCAACGGCGGCCTCGTCCAGCAGGAGATCGCCGCCCGCGACGAGATCAACAAGACCCAGTCCTACCGGGCCATCGCCCCCACCAGCGGGGTCCAGAGCTACGAGGCCACCATCCGGGTGCGCCCCATCACCAACGACCCGGCCCGCAGCTTCTTCGAGTGGTCGCGGATCCTGGAGATCGCCGAGGACGCCGACCTGAAGGTGGTCGAGGCCATCATCGACGTCATGGAGAAGCAGACCGACGCCGTCCGGGACCACTTCGCGGCGCAGACCGCGAAGTGAGCGACGTGACGACGCTCGTACTGCTGCGGCACGGCGAGACCCTGCTCACCCCCGGGCGGCGGATCTCCGGCAGCGGAGGGTCCAACCCGGGACTGTCACCGGCCGGACGCCGCCAGGCCCGGGCGACGGCGGACGCCCTCGCCCACCGCGGCGGCATCGAGGCGGTCGTCACGTCACCGATGCGGCGCTGCCAGGAGACCGCCCAGGCCGTGGCCGCGCGCCTCGGCCTGGGCGTCCAGGTCGACCGGGACCTGCGGGAAGCGGACTTCGGAGCCTGGGAGGGCCTGACCTTCGCCGAGGTGCGCGAACGCCACCCGGACGACCTGAACGCGTGGTTCGCCTCGCCCGAAAGCCCGCCCACGGGAGCGGGCGAGACCATGCAGCAGGTCAGCCGCCGCGTCGCCGCCGTACGGGACGGCCTCCGGGCCCGGTACCGCGGCGCGACGGTTCTGGTCGTCTCCCACGTCGTACCGGTGAGGACCCTGCTCCGCCTCGCCCTGCAGGCACCGCCGCACAGCCTGTTCCGCATGGAGGTCGCCGCGGCCTCGCTCTCGACGGTGACGTACGACGGGGACGGCACCGGCACGGTGCACACCCTCAACGACACCCACCACCTGGACTGAACCGCACACCGGGGCGGCCGAGGGCCGGCGCCGCGGAAGAGGTGTTGGAGGGGCTGGAGTTCGCCTGCCGAGGTCGTACGCCTACCGTGAAGGGGACCGGTTTCACCGCGATCGTCGGTTCTTCCGGACCGGGACTCCACCCGGCCGCCGGACCACAGCCGATCGACCGCCGGTCCCACCCGCACCGAAGGACCTGACGCATGAACGACCCGGACCGGATCCAGACCCCCATCGAGGACACCCGCTTCGGCGGGATCACCGTCCGCCAGGACGGCCAGGACCGCCTGGAGGTCGAGGGCGAGGGGATCCCCCACGTGGTCCTGGAGCGGGACCCCGGGTCGGAAGTGGACCCGCAGACCGCCATCGGCACCCGCGACCCCGCCTTCCTCACGCTGCGGATCGACGGCCGGGAAGCGGAGCTGAAGCCGGCCAAGGGCGCCCTGAGCAGGCGTTCGTACCGGGTGGACGTGGAGTTCGAGGGGGTGGGCTACCGCCTGGTCCCGGACTCGGTCCCCAGCAGCCGGCTGACCCGCGACGGCACGCACATCGGCGACTTCTCCTCGGACGGCGACGAGCTGGTCATCGCGGAGTGGCGGGAGGACGCCGAGACCCGGCCGCTCGACGCGTCGGTCGGCTACGCCCTGGCGTCGGCCTTCGGCACCGGCGGCCAGCCCATGTGGATGATGATCGTGGACGGCGTGAGCAGCGCGCTGCCCTAGCGCGGGCGGGCAGGTCGGGCAGCGCTGCGCTGCCGCGTCGTCCCCAGGTCCTTGACGCAGGCCGGGACGGTGGTCGCGGCGGCTCCCTCCCGGCCCGCCGCCCCGGCCGACGACTCGGCCGTCCGGGCCCGCATCGTGCGTACGGCGATCGGTCTCGCGGACGCGGAGGGTCTGGCGGCCCTGACCATGCGGCGACATGGAAGCCCAGCAGGCCCGCATGACGGCCCTCTTGGGCAACGGCACCTTCCCGGCCTTCACCGCGGCCCGCGCGGACGCCGACCTCTCCCCGGAGTCCCTCTTCCGCTTCGGCCTCACGGCCCTGCTCGACGGCCTGGCGCCCCGGGCGAGGTGAAGGCCGGACTGGTGTGCGGTGTGCGGGGTCGGCGGAACCGGGTACCGTCGTCGTCATGTTCTTCCAGACCCCGATTTACGAGTGAGGCCGTGATGGGCCCCCGCTGACGTCCTGCGACGTCGCCGCGCCCGTCCCCCACCGTTGAATCCGTAGATCGATCACTTCACACCGTTACCGGGAGAACCCATGACCGTGAGCAAGAACATCAACAACCCCGTGGGCCAGGGCGGCGGCCAGCGCAAGAGGCTGTCCCGCGCCGAACGGCAGAACAACGGCCCGCACCGCAACCGCGACCGCCAGGGCGCCGCCGACCAGAAGGCGGAGCTGGTGCGCAAGATGCGCGAGAAGGCGGAAGCGGCCGAGGGCGCCGGGCAGACGGGCGACGACGCCGCACAGAGCTGACGCGCCGCCGCCGCGGGGCGGCAGCGCACGGGGGCAGGGCCCGGACCGCGACGCGCGGTCCGGGCCCCTCGCGTCCGCCGACCCCTGACATCGTCGGCGAGGCGCGAGGCGCGAGGCGCGACGTCAGCGGCCCGCTCCGGCGCCGGTGGCCCGGGTCGCCGGGGAAAGGAAGTCTTCGCGGGTCAGGGCGTGGACGGTGCAGGGGCGGGCGAGGACGGTGTCCTCGCGCAGGGGCGTGAATCCGAGGCGCCGGGCGACGGCGGTGGATGCGGTGTTGCCGTGATGGATCATGGCGGTGATCTGCTGGAGCTCCAAGGTCCCGAAACCCCACGTGAGGACGGCTCTGGCCGCTTCCTGGGCGTAGCCCCGCCCCCAATGGGCGTGGGCGAAGGTCCAGCCGATCTCGGTCTCGCCGAACTGCTCCCACCAGTTCAGGCCGCAGCGTCCGATCGCTTGGCCGGTGCTGCGCAGTTCGACGGCGCACAGTCCGTGCCCCCGCTGATCCCACTGCAGCCGTATCTCGTGCAGGCGTGCCGCGGCCTGCTCTCGGGTGTAGCCGCCGACGAACCGGTTGACCGCCCCATCGGCGTGGAGTCGCACCCACCAATCGGTGTCGGCTTCGGTGAGCGGGCGCAGCCGGAGGCGTTCTGTGGTGATCACGAGTTCGATCCTTGCCTTTCCTGAGGCGTTGGGGCCAGTGCGCCGGTGTGCTGCCCGGCCGGCAGCGGTTGTGCCCGTGCCGTGGGCGCCGTCGGCACGCTGTGCCCGGCGCGTCGGTCGGTGACGGTGTGCGCCGCTTCCGCGGCCCCGAGACCGAGCACGATGAACACCGCGCCGACGGGCCCGAGCCAGTGCGCGCCGAACCATGCCATTCCCGTCCGCCCGACCAGGGGGGCGAGGGAGACACCGACGTAGACCATGGCCGAGCCGAGGCCGGTGAGCAGAGGTGCCGCCGTCGGCATGGCGGTGATCAGGCGATGCGTCTGGGGCGTCAGGAGTCCCCAGCCGCAGATGCCCCACACGAGGAGTGCCGCGATGGCCGAGGGCAGGTGTGCGCTCGTCCACGGCAGCAGTGCGAAGTCGACCGCGGCGACGGTGATCGCGGTGTTGATGACGAGCCGGCTGCCGAAGCGGTCGATCAGACGGCCCGAGCCGAGGGTTCCGGCGGTGGCGGCCAGTCCCCAGACGCACAGCAGGGCGGCGAGGACGGTGCCGCTGCCGCCGGTGGCGCGGTCGAGGCTCGCGTCGATGAAGGAGTAGACGGTGTACAGACCGGTGTAGACGAGGAGGGTGGTCAGCAGGGTCAGGCCGATGCACCGGTCCGCGAGCGGCGCGAGACGGGTGCGCAGCGGTACCGACAGGGGCGTCGGTAACGGGGGCAGGAACAGGGCTGTTCCCGCGGCGGCCGCCAGCCCGAGCGCGGAGACGAACAGCATGGTGGTCCGCCAGTCGCCGGTGGAGCTGCCGATCGCCGTGCCGATGGGCGCCCCCAGAGCGGTCGCGGCGCTGAGGCCGGTCATGACCGTGGCGATCGCGCGGCCGCGACGTTCCGGTGGCGCGAGCGCGGTGGCCGCGGCGACGGTGGCGGGGCTGACCATGGCGCCGCCGAGCCCGGCGAGTGCCCGTGCGGCCACGGCGACGCCGAAGGACGGAGCCAAGGCCGTGACGAGGTTGCCGGCGGTGAAGACGGCGAACCCGGCGAGGAACAGGGCGCGGCGCGGCCAACGGGTGGTGAGCGCCGCCATGACCGGGCCGAGGACGGCATAGGTGAAGGCGTAGGCGGTGAGCAGCCAGCCGGCGGTGCCGACCGGCACACCGAGGGAGTGCGCCGCGTCGGGCAGGATGCCGGCGATGACGAAGCTGTCGGTGCCGATGGCGAACATTCCGGCGGCGAGGACCAAGAGCGATCGGTTCACGATGCGGCGACCTCCGAATGATGAGATGTAACAAAACCAGTTACGACAAAGGGTCGAAGAGAGGCCGGCCCGAGAGGGCCGGCCGGAAGAGAACGGAACGGAGGGACTGGACTCAGGAGCCGGGAAGCGTCTCTCTCGCCACGTCGGCGATGGTGACGGCGCCCAGTTCGGCCTTCATCGACTCCTCCGCACGGTCGTACACGGCGCGCAGCACCGGCGGGATGCTCCGCCCGACGGGGCAGTCCTGATTGGGGGGTGCGGAGTGCAGGGCGATCACGGGGTCGGGCTCCACGGCGAGGTAGACGTCCCGAAGGGTGATCGACTCCGGTGCCCGGGTCAGCCGCCACCCCGCACCCTGCCCGCGCTGCGACTCCACCAGTCCCGCACTGCGCAAACTACCCAGGGCGCGGCGGATGACGACGGGGTTGGTCTTGACGCTGGTGGCGATCTGCTCGGACGTCACGATGCCGTCGGGGCGCTGGGGGCAGACCCATGCCATCCAGGTCAGCACATGGGTGGCCACGGTCATACGACTGCTCGTACTCACGCCACCCTCCACCCGAAACCACCGGCACCCGCCTGTGTCGCAACCAATTCTGTTACAACAGGTCGGCTCGTGTCCAGCACCAACGCCCCAAACGGCCACAGCGGCCGCCGGGGCGCCAGCTCCGTCGCAACTAGCCGCCCCATCAGGGCGCTTGGCACGCACGGCACGAGGGCGGCCTGGACGGGTCATCGACCAGGTTCCTCGCCCCTTTCCACGCCCGCCCTTGCCCGCTGCTCACGGCTCCTGCTTGCACGTTGTGGCACGACCTCACCCACGATGCAGGGGGACACACCAATCCCACCTGCCGAACAGTGCCCGGGGCCTGACATGCAACCTGCCGGCAAAACTGCACTGCTCGGGAAGGGGTAGCCGGCGGCCCGCCTCTGACCCCTCTGCAAGAAGGCCGGCAGAGACAGGGCCGACTTCCGTGCCCAGGCCTAGAGCTACTGCGAACTGGGAGATTCGCGATGTCAGGGTTGCCTGCATCCCAGGAGCGCTAGACTCCGCCGTAGTTGCTGCTAATGCCACTAAGCGGGGGGGAGAGCGCAAATGCTTCTTGAAGACCAGATCGAGATTTACAGGCGCCAGATTGCCACGGATTCATATCCCATGTCGATCGGAGAGCTGGCAAACCTCTATCGGGATGGAGAAATCGACATTCATCCTGAGTTCCAGCGAATCTTCAGGTGGCGGGATGGGCAGAAGAGTCGCTTGATCGAGAGTGTTCTTCTTGGTATCCCACTTCCCAGCATCTTCGTCGCTCAGAACGACAAGGGAATTTGGGATGTGGTCGATGGTGTGCAGAGGCTGTCAACCATCTTCCAGTTCATGGGGATTCTCCGGGACGAGGGCGGTAAGCTCTATGATCCCCTCATCTGTGTCGATGCCCCCTTCTTGACGCACCTGGATGGATGTTCGTACGAGGCGAATGATGGTACGGAGAAGGCCCTGACGCCGACGCAGCGATTGGATTTCAAGCGCGCTCGCGTGGACATGAAGATCATCAAGCGTGAAAGTGATAACAGGGCGAAGTATGATCTCTTTCAACGCCTGAATTCCTTTGGGTCTGTTGCGACGGAGCAGGAGCTCCGCAACTGCCTTCTCGTCAGTATGAGTAAGACCCACTTCGAGTGGCTGACTCAAGTCTCAAACGATCACAATTTCCTGGCGGTGCTCGATATGCCGCAGAGGCTTATTGACGAGCGATACCACATGGAGCTAGCTCTACGCTTTACATTCCTCCACTCGATTCCAGAACCTCGGTTGTCGTCCATCCGCAACATCGGGGACTTCCTTACTGAGCAGCTAGTGGATTTTGCCGACCTCTCTCCCCGAAAGCTCGAGGAGGAGATGGCAGTCTTCTCGCGAACCTTCGAGGTTCTCGCCGAGTCGGGTGGCGCCGACTTGCTCAGGCGTTGGAATTACACAAAGAGCCGGCCCGAGGGGTACTTTTCGCTTACGGCATTCGAGGCTCTGGCCCTGGGTATCGCATACAATCTTCCTGGGCGCCGATCGAGTTTTGGCGATATCGCCAGTAAGCAAAGGGAGCTGTGGTCGACATCGCAATTCTCGGCGGGGCATGCGACGGGCGTCCGCAGTGATCAGAGGATGAAGAGGACGATTCCCTTTGGTCGTCATCTTTTCTCCGGCTGACTGGATCCGCGATGGATATCCAGAAGTTTGCGGAAAGGGTGCAGAAGGGTTTGGCGCATCGGAAGGTCGAGCTCTCTCGGCTCAGCCTCCTAGTGACCGGGTCCCACCAGGACAGCTCGCAGCAGTCGGTTATATGCCGATCTTCGATCGTGCTTGCCTATGCGCATTGGGAAGGCTTCGTAAAGCAGATCAGTAAGCTCTATGTCGGGTATGTGAACTCTTGTGAAGTCCCCGTGCTCGACCTGAAGCCCTGCTTCCAGGCGGCGCACGTTCAGACTCACTTGAATCGCGCATCAAGGGGTGTTCGGATTCCTTTTCTGGCAGAATTGCTGGATAAGATAGATGTGGACAGGAGGGCTACTTTCTTTGTCGATCCAGCAAAACTCGTGGACACTGAAAGCAATTTGACGTCTGAGGTTTTCAGGAATATCATCGCCTCGATTGGTCTGGTTTACCTGGAATTCTATTCCACTCGTCAGGTGTTCATTGATGAAAAGTTGGTCTTCAGTCGAAATCAGGTCGCGCACGGAGAGTTGGTCCCCTTTCGGTCCGTGGAGGTGTTGGAGAGGATTGAGACTGTGAGGATTTTGTTGGACATGTACGCCAATCAGGTCCTGGATGCGGCTCGCGATGGCTCGTTCCTGAAGATTCCCGGCAATGCGTCAGCCACTGGATACCTGTGATCGAGTGCTGTGCCCGGGGGAGATTCTTGAATGCGAGAACGTCGTGCAGATTGCCTAGAAAGGCCTAGGGGCTTCGTCCTGGAGCGGATGGTAGGAGTCGAACCCTCGCTATAAACTTAGGCGTCTACTATGCAGAACGCGTCCACGCACCGTCTGACCTGCAGGTTCCTGTCTTCGCTGGCCTAGTCTGGTCTGCGGTTGCGCACCTCTTCTGACTGCTTTTCGCCACTCTTAAGGGCGTGTTCATGGCACGCTCTTGGTCCACGGAGTATTGGCGTCGGCAGGGGCAGGCAGTGGAAACCCCCAAATCCGGGAGTATTCTGTTCCAGTCGATCAACTGGGGAGCCTGGCCTCGGTATCGGGGCTCAGGCGCTACATCCGGATTCCGGCCGATCAGTTCCCAACCCACCCGCTCCAGTTCGTTCCACGCCGTCACGATGGCACCGACTGGCGAGGCGTCCGCCATGTGCCGAGCCTCCCTGAAACGCCTGGGATTGACGACACTGCCCCACACACCCTCACGACTTCGGCCGTCTGTCGTGCCACTGCGCTCCGGATCTGATTCCTCGTCTGCTTGGGGGGTAGCGGTCGTCAACTCCTCAGCTTCGTCGAGGGCTTCACGGGCGGCCGCAGCCCGGTAGCCGAGGCCGACGCATTGCAGGGCGCGACGGCAGCCCCCGGTATCGCGGCGAACGCCGACCTCACCGACGCCGGCGCCGTCCAGACCGTGGTCGAGCTCGTCCGGGCCGAAATCGGGTCAACGCCCGCGCTGGTCTCACCCGCTCCCTCGCACGCGAACCGGTCCGTACGGGGTATGCGTCAACACGGTCATGCCCGGCGCCATCCAGGTCGAGGCGGAGAACACCATCCCCGCCCAGCACCGTGCGCGTCCGGAGGGCCGGATCAAGCGCCAGTGCGTCCCCCGCCGTGGACGGCCCGAGGACGTCGCGGCCCTGGTGGCGTTCCTCGCGTGTCCCTCCGCGTCGTTCATCACTCGGCGATCCGTCCACGTCGACGGCGGCCGGCTGCTGCACTGAGACGCCAACGAGCAAGGAGACAGATCGAAATGAAGGAACGAGTCCGCGCCGTCCTCGTCACCGCCGACGACACGATGCTGGTCATCCGCCGCACCAAGCCCTGCATCCCCGAGTACTGGGTCCTTCCCGGCGGCGGCGTCGAGCCCGGCGACGAGTCCCGGGAGGCCGCCCTCCACAGGGAGATCCACGAGGAGATCGCGGGGAAGGCCCACATCATCCGCCTCCTCCACACCATGGAGTCCGAGGATGAGCGTCAGCTCTTCTACCTCGCCCGCATCGCGACGTGGTCCTTCGAGGATCGCACCGGTCCCGAATTCAGTGCCGAGGGCCGGGGCGAGTACATGCTGGAGGAGATCCCGCTGACCGTGGAGGCACTCGACGGCATCAACCTCAAGCCCGATGAGATCGCCCACGTTCTGCGAGGGACCATGGAGGCAGGCGCGCTCGGAGACGGGGCTGCGGCGTAGGCGGGCCCAATCGCTGGAGTGTGGCTTCCTCCCAAAGGCGCACGGCACGGCACCGGTGACTCTGTGGGCCACGGGCTCGATCGCCGGAGCCCTCCTCGGGGGATTCCTGCTCGGCGTCGTCCCCGACCGGGGCCTCATCCCCGCTCTTGCGATCGTCCTGCTGATCTCGGCGGTCAAGGTCGCGCGGCACGACTGACGCGGTGGGTGGGCCCGCAGGATGACGTCGGACCCACCCGCTCGCCGTCAGCCCGCACAGCCGCAGCCGGCTACGGCCGCGGCGACGGGCTTGACCGCGTGGACGATCGCCGAGTGCATGCCGTCGGCGACAACGTGGGTCGGGGTGATCTCGACGTCCGCGAACCCGGCGGCCTCGAGCCCGTGGCGGTACTCGGCGAACGAGAGGGCGCCGGCGATGCAGCCGACGTAGTCCCCGCGCTCGGCCCGCTGCTCCGGGGTGAGGGCGTCGTCGGCGACGACGTCGGAGACGCCGATCCGGCCGCCCGGCTTGAGGACGCGGAACGTCTCGGCGAAGACGGCCGGCTTGTCGGTGGACAGGTTGATCACGCAGTTCGAGATGACGACGTCGAGGGTGTCCGCGGGCAGCGGGATGGCCTCGATGGTGCCCTTGAGGAATTCCACGTTCGTCGCGCCGGCCTTCGCCGCGTTGGCGAGGGCGAGAGACAGCATCTCCTCGGTCATGTCCAGGCCGTACGCCTTGCCGGTGGGTCCGACGCGGCGGGCGGAGAGGAGGACGTCGATGCCGCCGCCGGAGCCCAGGTCCAGGACGCGTTCGCCTTCGGTCAGGCCGGCGACGGCGGTGGGGTTGCCGCAGCCCAGCGAGGCGGCGACGGCCTCGGCGGGCAGGGTCTCGCGCTCGTCGGCGGCGTAGAGGGTGGAGCCGAAGTTCTCGTCGACCTCGACGGCCTGCGGTCCGCAGCACGCGGTGCCGCCCTCGGTGACCTGGACGGCTGCCGCGGCGTAGCGGCGGCGGACGGTCTCGCGCAGGTCGGTGGACTGCTCGCTCATGACGACGACTCCCAACGGGCGATGGCCCTGCCTGCCGAAGAAGACAGGAGCAGGCTGCTTCGATGTTCTTCGATTCAAGCTTGCGCCTTGGATCGAAGGACGTCAACATAGAGGCATGTCGAAACAAGAGGTCGTGGTGCTCGGTCAGGACGCCGAGGGCTGCTGCGGCGGGCTCGCGGCCGCGCCGCTGGACGAGGAGCAGGCCGCCGACCTGGCGAAGGTGTTCAAGGCCCTGGGTGATCCGGTCCGGCTGCGGCTGCTGTCGATGATCGCCTCGCGGGACGGCGGCGAGGTCTGCGTGTGCGAGCTGACCCCGGCCTTCGAGCTGTCCCAGCCGACGATCTCCCACCACCTCAAGCTGCTGCGGCAGGCCGGCCTGGTCGACTGCGAACGCCGCGGCACCTGGGTCTACTACCGGGTCCTGCCCGCCGCCCTGGAACGCCTCGCCACCGTCCTCACGGCCCCACGGCCCGCCGAGGTGAAGGCGTGAGCGCGGACCCGGTGCCGCTCAGGCGCCGAGTGGCGGCCGAGGCGGTCGGGACCGCGCTGCTGGTGGCGGTCGTGGTCGGCTCCGGCATCCAGGCCACCGAGCTGTCGAACGACGTCGGCATCCAGCTGCTGGCCAACTGCCTGGCCACCGTGTTCGGCCTCGGCGTGCTGATCGCGGTACTCGGTCCGGTCTCCGGCGCCCACTTCAACCCCGCCGTCACCCTCGCGGCCTGGCTGAGCGGCCGCCGCTCCGGCGACGGGCCCTCCCCGCGGGAGGTGGCCGCGTACGTACCCGCCCAGATCGGCGGTGCGATCACCGGCTCTCTGCTCGCCAACGCCGTGTTCGGCCGGCCGGTGCCGGCCTTCTCCGCCCACGACCGGTCCGCTCCCCACCTGTGGCTGGGCGAGGTCGTCGCGACGGCCGGACTGCTGCTGGTGGCCTTCGGTCTGAACCGCGCCGGACGGGCGAACCTCGCCCCGGCGGTGGTGGCCGCGTTCATCGGCGCCGCGTACTGGTTCACCTCCTCCACCTCCTTCGCGAACCCCGCGGTCACCATCGGCCGGGCCTTCACCGACTCCTTCGCCGGAATCGCCCCCGCCTCGGTCCCCGCGTTCATCGCCGCCCAGCTCATCGGCGCCGCCGTGGGCCTTGGCCTGCTCGCCCTCGTCTTCGGCCCGTCCGCCCGGCAGGCCGCCGACCCGTCCGTGCCGATCGCCGCCGTCCCCGCGGCCCGCTGAACCCCTGGAGCCTCCTGCCGTGAACCCGTCCCCCGTGCGCCCGTCGGTGCTGTTCGTCTGCGTCCACAACGCCGGCCGCTCCCAGATGGGCGCCGCCTTCCTCACCCACCTGGGCCGGGGCCGCGTCGAGGTCCGCTCCGCCGGCTCGGCCCCGGCCGACACCGTCAACCCCGCCGTGGTCGAGGCCATGAACGAGGTCGGCATCGACATCTCCGCCGAGACCCCCAAGGTCCTCACCGCCACGGCCGTCCAGGCGTCCGACGTCGTGATCACCATGGGCTGCGGCGACGCCTGCCCGTACTTCCCCGGCAAGCGCTACCTCGACTGGACCCTCGACGACCCGGCCGGCCAGGGCGTCGCCGCCGTCCGCCCCATCCGCGACCGGATCGAGCAGCGTGTCCGCGGCCTCCTCGACGAGCTCGGGATCCCGGCAGCCGGGTGAGCGCATCGGCAACCGGCGCTCCTGGCACGGCGATTGGCCGCGACCTTTCGGGCGGCGAATGCGCGAATCCTCACGAGAGCGTGACGCGGAGGGCGCGGCAAGACCGGACAGGTCTGGACAACGACGAAGGCCCAGGTCGCTGACCTGGGCCTTCGTTCAAGAGCGGATGACGGGAATCGAACCTGCGCTATAAGCTTGGGAATCTACTGCCCTTGGCGCGCTCACATGGGTGCTGACCTGCCCGGATCGTCTGCGTGCTGCCGTTGTCGGTAGGCCACCAGCCCAGGGGGGCTGCACTCGCAAGCGGTCAGGTGCAATGGGTCTTTCATCCCGTGTCCGGCAGCCAGGCGTTGTTGTTCGCGTTGTACCAGTAGCTGTGGCCGGTGTTCAGGGCAACCGTGCGGAACGGGCGGCCGTGGTCGTCGATCCGGGTGGTGCCCTGGCGGTCGCCACCGCTCCAGGTCAGCTCCAGGTACCAGCTGACGTCCTGACCGAGTGTGGCGGCGTCGATGTTCAGCACTTGGGGGTCAGTGGCGGAGACCTTGTACGGGAAGTCGGTCGAGGTCGTCGGCCGCTCGCCCTCCTTGCCGGGTACGGGCCTGGCCCTCGGGGAGGCGTCGTCCAGGTCCACGGCGAAGGACGCCGGCACCAGTGCGCCGCCGCAACCGGCGCCCATGGTGTACGCGTTCCAGCCGGGAGCCTTGCGGCCGCTCACGACGTGGACGTACAGCGCGTGCAGGACCGCGGCCTTGCCTTCGATGCCCTGGACGGTCAGCTGCATGCGCAGGTGCCCCGCAGGGACAGCCTCCAGGGCCCGGGCCCAGCCTTCGGTCGCCTGCCCGGCGGGGGGCGGGGGGACTGCGCCGGGTGCCTTGTCCAGGGCGAACCACTGGCCGCAGGGGCTGTCCCAGTTGTCGGGCAGGACGTTGACCGTGAACGGGGCGGTGGGGGAGGCCCCCTCCTTGGCGGTGGCCGGCGAGGAGGACGCGGACGTTGTCGAGGGGGACGACGGTCCGGGGCTGGACGGGGGTGCGGAACCGGCTGTGGCCGTGGGTGACGACGACCCGCCGGACGGCATGGCCGGGCCCGCCTCCGCCCGCTCGCGCGAGGACGGCTGGACGGCGCCGTGGCGCGTGTCCCCGTGACCCGTGTCTCCCATGGCGGAGACGGCGGCGGCGGTCCCCGCCACCGCGGCGGTGGCCACGGCGGCCGCAACGGCGAGCAGCAGCCGAGGACGCCGGGCCCGCGGTACGGAGGCCCGGGCGGGGCCCGGCTGGACAAGGGCGGCGGGGGCGTGTGCCGGTGCCGGTGCCGGGGCCTCCGCCGGTGCCGGCGCGGGAGCGGAGGTAAGCGCCGAGGTGGGTGCTTCCGCAGCAGCAGGTCCGGGCGCCGGGGCGGACCCGGCTGCGGACGCCGGGGCCGGTGCGGGGGCGTCGGTCTCCGCCCGCGGCCGGGTCTCCGAAGGCTCCCCAGCCGCCACCACCGCCGATGCGGGCGGCACCTCCGGCGCGGCGTCACTGCCCCGCGGCGCCGCGGAGTTCGCCGCCCCCGGCCCCGAGGCCTGCCCCTCCGCCAGCCCCCGCCGCCGCTCCACCAGCGCCAGCAGCCACTGCCGGTGCAGCGCGAGCAGTTCGTCGGCCGAGGCACCGCAGACCCGCGCGAACCGTTCCACCGGGGCGTAGTCCGTGGGCACCGCCGCGCCGCTGCAATAGCGGTGCAGCGTCGAGTTGCTGGAGTGCAGACGCTTCGCGAGCGTGCCGTAGCTGCGCCCCGAGCGCTCTTTGAATCCGCGCATCAGCTCCGCGAACCGTTCCGTCTCCGTGGCCATTCCACCCTCCCCCTCGTCCCGGAAGCACGTTCCAGGCTCACCCGATCGCCCAGGTGAGAGGGGTCGGGAGCGTTCCAGGGTTTCTACTATCCCGGCTCAGACGCCACTGGGACAAAACCCGCCCCACAGTTGCGTCATCAGCCCGTCGGTCCGCCGATCGGATCGGCGGGCGGATTCGGCGGTCGGTGGGGCGGGCCCCCACCCGCCCCACCGACCGCCCTTGGCCGCCTGCGGCAGCAGCCGACCGGAACAGCAGCCTCACCCAACGTCTCGTCAGGCGAGAAGCGGAAGCCTCCGTCTGACGACCGCACCGACACGGAGAGTTCCCCATGCGCACCTACCGACTCCGCACCGCTGCCCTGGCCACCGCCACCGTCGGCCTCGCTCTGGCCCTGACCGCCTGCGGCGGCTCGGACAGCGCCGGCGGTCCGACCGGGAACCCCGCCGCGACCAAGAGCGGGGACAAGCCGGTTTCGAGCGGGACCGGGACGCCGTCCGGGGAGGGCGCCTCTGCCGCCCCATCCGCAGGCAAGGTCACCGGAACCGGCACGGTCACCGTCACCCCGGCGAAGGCCGGTTCGGGCGGCAAGGGCACGGGGGACACCACCGGTGACTCCTACGCCTACACCCACCCCTGCTCGGCACGCAGCCTGACCGTCAAGGTCACTTCCCCGAAGGGCACTCCGGCCACCGTCCGCGTCATCACCGTGACCAACAACGGTTCCACCTCCTGCGGTCTGGACTACTTCCCCACCGTCGGCTTCAGCGCCAAGGGCGGCGCGCTCGGTCTCCAGGCCACTGCCCCCGGCGGACTGGGCGGCGCCCCGGCGTACCCGGTGCACCCCGGCGCCACCGCGTACGCGGCCGTGGACCTCAACCCGTCGGGTGGCAACGGCCCCGTGGCCGACGAGGTCAACGTCCTGGCCGACAAGGAGCACATGCCGAACGCGGACGGCGTCAGCCTCCCGCTGGCCAAGCCGGGCAGCGTCGCCAACCCGAAGGTCGGCCTGTACCGCACCAACACCCGCGACGCGCTGAGCGCCTTCTGAACGGAGTTCCGGGGCCGCGGCCGTCCCACGGGGTGTGTCGCCGGGCAGGCAAGGACACGATGGTGCGGGCCGGGCCAAGGCATCTGGCGCGGATCTGGCACGGGACCTTTAGAAAGGTCTAGGCAACACAAAAGCCCCAGGTCGCTGACCTGGGGCTTTTGTCATGGAGCGGATGACGGGAATCGAACCCGCGCTATAAGCTTGGGAAGCTCATGTTCTACCATTAAACTACATCCGCACGGTGGTCCAGTTGCCTGGAGCCTTACCGTTGCACACTGTACCCCATGATCGACCCGCGGTGAATTCCCCCGTGGTGCGGCGGTCCCCGAAGTGGTGCAGCAGGGTTCGTGCGTGCGGGAGTTGGGGCGTAGCGTGTGGGGGCGGAGCGGCGGCTGGAGTGGGTCCCGATCATCCCCTAATGTGGCGATTCATCGCAGTACGGCTCGTTGGGGAAAGGGACTCGATGGAGCACACAGTCGTCCGTTGTGCCGAAGGGCATGTTTTCAGTACCGCCTCGTTCCCGTTGCAGCACCTCGGTGCCGGCCGGATCGGTCCCGGGCGGCTGCTGCGCTGTCCGCGGTGCGCGCGGCTGAGGCACGCGGTGCCCGTGGGTGGCGTCAAGCGCTAGGCGGGCGGGCCGGCAGGCCGGGCAAGGCGGGCGCGCGGGCGTCGCTCCGATTGGGGGTGGCCCGCGCGCTCTGCGTATCCTCGGGACGTGCTTCTCTCCGACAAAGACATCCGGGCCGAGATCGACAGCGGACGGGTTCGCATTGACCCGTTCGACGAGTCGATGGTGCAGCCCTCCAGCATCGACGTGCGTCTCGACCGGTTCTTCCGGGTGTTCGAGAACCACCGCTACGCGCACATCGACCCCGCGATCGAGCAGGCCGACCTGACGCGCATGGTCGAGCCCGACGGGGACGAGGCCTTCATCCTGCACCCGGGCGAGTTCGTGCTCGCCTCGACGTACGAGGTCATCTCGCTGCCCGAGGACATCGCCTCCAGACTGGAGGGGAAGTCCAGCCTGGGCCGTCTGGGTCTGGTGACGCATTCGACCGCCGGGTTCATCGACCCCGGGTTCTCGGGTCACGTGACCCTGGAGCTGTCGAACCTCGCCACCCTGCCGATCAAGCTCTGGCCGGGCATGAAGATCGGGCAGCTGTGCATGTTCCGCCTCAGCTCGCCCGCGGAGTTCCCGTACGGCAGCGAGCGGTACGGGTCCAGGTACCAGGGGCAGCGCGGCCCGACCGCCTCGCGCTCCTTCCAGAACTTCCACCGCACCCAGGTGAGGCACGAGGCATGAGCGCAGTACGGGAGAACCTGACCTACGAGGGGTTCGGCAACGCCGTCCGCGAGCTGGCGCAGACCATCGCCGACGACGGCTACGAGCCGGACATCATCCTCAGCATCGCCCGCGGCGGGGTGTTCGTGGCCGGCGGTCTGGCGTACGCGCTGGACTGCAAGAACATCCACCTCGTCAACGTGGAGTTCTACACGGGCGTGGGCACGACCCTCGAAATGCCGGTCATGCTGGCGCCGGTGCCCGAGGCGATCGACTTCACCGACAAGAAGGTGCTGATCGCCGACGACGTCGCCGACACCGGCAAGACGCTCAAGCTCGTCCACGACTTCTGCCTCGGCCACGTCGCCGAGGTGCGGTCCGCGGTCATCTACGAGAAGTCGCACTCCCTGGTGAAGTGCGAGTACGTGTGGAAGAAGACCGACGAGTGGATCAACTTCCCGTGGTCGGTCGAGCCGCCCGTGGTCAAGCGCGAGGGCCAGGTCCTCGACGCGTGAACGACGAGAGGGGCCCGGTGCGCAGCGCGCGCCGGGCCCCTCTCGCGTACCCGGGGCTAGAGGGTCCCGAGCTTGATGATCGACAGCAGGGCGACCAGCTGGATGGCGGAGGCGCCGAGCGCCTTCTGCCACGGCAGGTCGTGCGACTTGCTGATCAGTGAGGTGAACAGGGCGCCGGCGGCCACCCAGGTGGCCCAGCCGAGGATCTGGACGAGCATGTTGTCGCCGCCCAGGAAGATCGCGAACAGCAGGCGCGGCGCGTCCGTGAGGGACATCACCAGCATCGACAGGCCGACGGTCGGCTGCCACGCGCCGTCGCCGCCCAGCTGGCGGGCCATGGTGTGGGTGACCCCGCCCAGGATCAGCCCGCAGATGACGAAGGCCACGCCGGTGCTGAGGGCGATCGGGATCGCCTGGGTGAGGGTCGCCTTGATCGCGTCCTCGCGGGCCTTGTCGAAGCCGAAGACCGCGAGCAGGCCGTAGAGGAAGGTGACGGTCAGCGCGGGGCCCCAGACGGCGTAGTCGCGCATCTGGAAGAAGGTCGGGCCCGGGCGCAGGACGATGCCGCGCAGCAGTTCCTTCCACGGCAGCCGCGGTCCGGCGGGGGCGGCCGGAGCGACGCCCGCCTGGTAGGTCGCGCCGTTGCCGTACGGGTCCTCGCCGACGGAGAAGGCCTGGGTGTGACCCGGGTCGTTCGCGTACGAGGGCTCGTGCGGGGCCGCGTACTGGCCCTGCGGCGGCTGCTGCGCGTGCTGCGGGCGGCCGTACGGGTCGAAGTACTCGGGCTCGTCGTGGCCCCCTGCGCCGCCCTGCTGCGGCCAGTGCTGCTGCGGGGGCGGGCCGGCGTTCGGGTACGGCTGGTGGCCGTACGGCGGCTGCGGCGCTTGTGGCGCCTGCTGCTGACCGTACGGCTGCTGCCGAGGGGCGTGCGGGGGTTGTTGCGGGGGGCGGTTGTTGTCCCGGCCCCGTCCGATCCTGAATCCAGCCACGTGATCGAAAGTACCTGCTCCGCGCGGCGGCCGTGGCCGGGCCGTCGGAACACGTGCCCTTTGCGGCTGACCTGTGACATCCCCTAGGGGTACCCGGGTTCGGGTGTTTTGCGTGACTGCGTCGAGGTCTGTGGGGATTCGTTGCGTTGCCTACGGAATGGGTGGGTATTGGGCCCGTGGGTTCGTGACCGTCGCCGTTGCCGTCACCGAGTCACGAACGACCCCGCCGCGGAGGCGCCGGTCCGGGTCGTCCCGAAGGGCGGAGGCATGGCGGCGATGTGCGCGGCCGGGCCGGGCCGGGCTTCGCGATGCGGGGGCGCGGGCGCGGCTGGTCCGTACACGGCGACGGCCGGTCCCCCTGGTGGGGGACCGGCCGTCGCGTGCGGTGCCGGGGCCTACTTGGCGCCCGCGGCCTCGTCCTTGACCTCGGGCTTCTCCTCGGTCTCGGGCTCGGGCTCGTCCTTGGCCTCGGGCTTGGCCTCGGTCTCGGGCTTGGGCTCGTCCTTGATCTCGGCCTCGGCCTCGGGCTCGGCGGGAGCCTCCGCCTTGTCGGCGTCCGCGTCCGCGTCCGCGTCGGCTGCGGCCTTCGTCTCGGCTTCGGGCTTGGCTTCGGCGGCCGGAGCGTCGGACTCGGACTCGGCCTCGGCGGCCGGCTCGGACTCGGGCTTCGCGTCGGCGTCAGCTGCCGTCTTCGCCGCAGCGGCCTCGGCTTCCGCCTCCGCCTCGGCCTCCGCCTCGGCCTTCGCCTCGGCTTCCGCCTCCGCCTCGGCCTTCGCCTTGGCTTCCGCCTCCGCGTCCGCCTTCGCCTTCGCTTCCGCCTCGGCCTTCGCCTTGGCGGCAGCCTCCGCCTCGGCCTTGGCCTTCGCTTCCGCTTCCGCCTCGGCCTTGGCGGCGGCCGCCGCGGCCTCCTCCTCGGCCTGCGCGGCCGCGGCGGCGGCCAGTTCGGCCTCCGTCGGCTCCGGGGCCTTGACCGACTCCAGCAGGAGCTGGGCGACGTCGACGACCTGGACGGATTCCTTGGCCTGGCCGTCGTTCTTCTTGCCGTTGACCGAGTCCGTCAGCATGACCAGGCAGAACGGGCACGCGGTGGAGACGATGTCCGGGTTCAGGGACAGGGCCTCGTCGACGCGCTCGTTGTTGATGCGCTTGCCGATGCGCTCTTCCATCCACATCCGCGCGCCGCCCGCGCCGCAGCAGAAGCCCCGCTCCTTGTGGCGGTGCATCTCCTGCTGGCGCAGGCCCGGCACGGCGGACATGATCTCGCGCGGCGGCGTGTAGACCTTGTTGTGCCGGCCCAGGTAGCAGGGGTCGTGGTACGTGATCAGGCCGTCGACCGGGGTGACCGGCGTGAGGCGGCCCTCGTCGATCAGGTGCTGGAGCAGCTGCGTGTGGTGGATGACCTCGTACTCGCCGCCCAGCTGCGGGTACTCGTTCGCGATGGTGTTGAAGCAGTGCGGGCAGGTCGAGACGATCCGCTTCGCCGACTTCGGCTTACGGGTCGAAGGATCTTCGTCGTCCTCGCCGAAGGCCATGTTCAGCATGGCCACGTTCTCCTGGCCCAGCTGCTGGAACAGCGGCTCGTTGCCCAGGCGGCGCGGCGAGTCACCGGTGCACTTCTCGTCGCCGCCCATGATCGCGAACTTGACGCCCGCGATGTTCAGCAGCTCCGCGAAGGCCTTCGTGGTCTTCTTGGCCCGGTCCTCCAGCGCACCCGCGCAGCCGACCCAGTAGAGGTAGTCGAACTCGGAGAGGTCCTCCGCGTCCTTCCCGATGATCGGGACCTCGAAGTCGACCTCCTTCGTCCACTCCACGCGCTGCTTCTTGGCCAGGCCCCAGGGGTTGCCCTTCTTCTCCAGGTTCTTGAGCATCGTGCCCGCCTCCGACGGGAACGCGCTCTCGATCATCACCTGGTAGCGGCGCATGTCGACGATGTGGTCGATGTGCTCGATGTCGACGGGGCACTGCTCCACGCACGCACCGCAGGTGGTGCAGGACCACAGCACGTCCGGGTCGATGACGCCGTTCTCCTCGGCGGTGCCGATGAGGGGGCGCTCGGCCTCCGCCAGCGCCGCGGCCGGGACGTCCGCCAGCTGCTCCGCCGTCGCCTTCTCGTTGCCCTCCATGTCCTTGCCGCCGCCGGCCAGCAGGTACGGGGCCTTGGCGTGCGCGTGGTCGCGCAGGGACATGATGAGGAGCTTCGGGGACAGGGGCTTGCCCGTGTTCCAGGCCGGGCACTGCGACTGGCAGCGGCCGCACTCGGTGCAGGTGGAGAAGTCGAGGATGCCCTTCCAGGAGAACTGCTCGACCTGGGAGACGCCGAAGACGTCGTCCTCGCCCGGCTCCTCGAAGTCGATCTCCTTGCCGCCGCTCGTCATCGGCTGGAGCGCGCCGAGCGCGGTGGCGCCGTCGGCGTTGCGCTTGAACCAGATGTTCGGGAAGGCGAGGAAGCGGTGCCAGGCGACACCCATGTTGGTGTTGAGGCCGACCGTGATCGCCCAGCCCATGGTGGTGCCGAGCTTGATCATGGCGGTCAGGTAGATCAGGTTCTGCAGGGCGGCGTAGCTGAGCCCGTTGAACGCGGCGACCAGCGGGTACGAGGCCCAGTACGCGGCTTCGTAGTGGTCGACGCCGTGGATGGCGCCTTCCAGGCCGCGCAGGGTCATGATCGCCAGGCCGATGGTGAGGATGACGTACTCGACGAAGTACGCCTGCCCGGCCTTGGAGCCCGCGAAGCGCGACTTGCGGCCCGCCCGGGAGGGCAGGTTCGCCAGCCGGATCCCGATCAGGGTCACGATGCCGAGGGTCGTGAACAGCGCGATGAACTCGGTGTAGAGCTCGTAGGGGAGCCAGCCGCCGATGATCGGCAGCACCCAGTCGGCCTTGAAGAGCTGGCCGTACGCCGTCACGATCGTCAGGCCCAGGGTCAGGAAGCCCACGGCGACGAACCAGTGGGCGACGCCGATGACGCCCCAGCGGTTCATCCTGGTGTGGCCTACGAACTCCTTGGCGAGCGTGATGCTCCGGGCCTTCGGGTCGTCGGTGCGGCTGCCCGAGGGCACCGGCTGGCCGAGCTTGACGAAGCGGTAGATCTGCGCGACGGCTCGGGAGATGAGCGCAACGCCGACCACGGTCAGGACCAGCGACACGATGATCGCGGCGAGTTGCATGGGAGGGCTCCTCGGGCGGGACTTACTAAGCGGTAACTTATTGAGTCAAGGCTTGAGGTTACCCAGTTCCCGCGCCGCAATGTAGGTGGGCGAGCGGTGATCTGTGTCGCTCAGGCATGCCTCTGTCGGTAGGCCGCCCGAGGGGTCTGAGCGAGGATCGCGAGATCCATCCCCAGCCAATGGCTCTCCACATAGTGCCGGTCGAGCAGGGCCATCTCCTCCCAGGGGAGGTCGGAACGTGCGCTGACCTGCCACAATCCGGTCATTCCGGGCCTTACGAAGAGCCGGTCGGGCCGGTTCGCGCGCGCCTCGGGCCGCGGCCCCACCAGCGACATCTCCCCGCGCAGCACGTTGAGCAGCTGCGGCAGCGCGTCCAGGGCGCAGCGGTCCACCAGTTCTCCGGCCCACCCCGAGTCCTCGGTACGCAGCCGCCAGGTGCGGAACGGCCGCCCGCCGAGGCCGAGGGCCGGGTCCCGTACGAGGACGCCCGCGCGCCGGGTCGCGTAGAGCAGCGCGGCGGCCAGCAGCACCGGGACGGCGCACACCGCCAGCAGGACCAGTGCGCCGGCGAGGTCGAGCACCCGCTTGGCCGGGGGCCTGGCCGGCCACGGCCGGTGCGGCCGGAGCGGCAGCCGGGGGCGGGGCCGGGGCCCCGGCCGGGCGGGGAGCGTGAGCAGCGAAGGCATGCCAGCACCGTGCCGGACGGCCGCCGCGGCCCCGGCGCGCCGCGCGGCCGGGCGCGGCGGCTCGAACCCGTTCGGGTGCGGGGCCCCGACGTGGCGGAGCCCCGCACCCGGGCTCCGCGGCGGCGGCTCCGGCCTGGACCCCGCCTCAAGCCCGGGTGAGGTCGGACTTGCCCCGAGGTAACCGGAGTTGTAGGGGTTGGCGGCGGCTCGGGCGGGGCCGTGCGCGGGCCGGGGAGGATCGGGGGAGGATCACTTGAGCGTAAGGGGCACCTAAAGGTTGAGTCCCATCGACTCACGTCTGTTGACGCCCGCGCGGCGATGCGGCATTCTTGAGTCCGTTGCACTCAAGTCAGCTGGAGGAATTGAAATGGCACGTGCGGTCGGCATCGACCTGGGCACCACTAACTCCGTCGTCAGCGTTCTCGAAGGCGGCGAGCCCACCGTCATCACCAACGCCGAGGGCGCCAGGACCACGCCGTCCGTCGTCGCCTTCGCCAAGAACGGCGAGGTCCTCGTCGGCGAGGTGGCCAAGCGCCAGGCGGTCACGAACGTGGACCGGACCATCCGCTCCGTCAAGCGCCACATGGGCACTGACTGGAAGATCAACCTGGATGGCAAGGACTTCAACCCGCAGCAGATGAGCGCCTTCATCCTGCAGAAGCTGAAGCGCGACGCCGAGGCGTACCTGGGTGAGAAGGTCACGGACGCGGTCATCACCGTCCCGGCGTACTTCAACGACTCCGAGCGTCAGGCGACGAAGGAGGCCGGCGAGATCGCGGGCCTGAACGTCCTGCGCATCGTCAACGAGCCGACGGCCGCCGCCCTGGCCTACGGCCTCGACAAGGACGACCAGACCATTCTCGTCTTCGACCTCGGTGGCGGCACCTTCGACGTGTCGCTCCTGGAGATCGGCGACGGCGTCGTCGAGGTCAAGGCCACCAACGGTGACAACCACCTCGGTGGCGACGACTGGGACCAGCGCGTCGTCGACTACCTGGTGAAGCAGTTCGCCAACGGCCACGGCGTCGACCTGTCCAAGGACAAGATGGCGCTCCAGCGTCTGCGCGAGGCCGCCGAGAAGGCGAAGATCGAGCTGTCCTCCTCCACGGAGACCACGATCAACCTGCCGTACATCACGGCCTCCGCCGAGGGCCCGCTGCACCTGGACGAGAAGCTCACGCGCTCGCAGTTCCAGCAGCTCACCGCGGACCTGCTCGACCGCTGCAAGACCCCGTTCCACAACGTCATCAAGGACGCGGGCATCAACCTGTCCGAGATCGACCACGTGGTCCTGGTCGGCGGCTCCACCCGCATGCCGGCCGTCGCCGAGCTCGTCAAGGAGCTCACCGGCGGTCAGGACGCCAACAAGGGCGTCAACCCGGACGAGGTCGTCGCCATCGGCGCCACCCTCCAGGCCGGTGTGCTCAAGGGTGAGGTCAAGGACGTCCTGCTCCTCGACGTGACCCCGCTGTCCCTCGGCATCGAGACCAAGGGCGGCATCATGACCAAGCTCATCGAGCGCAACACCACGATCCCGACCAAGCGGTCCGAGATCTTCACGACGGCCGAGGACAACCAGCCGTCGGTGCAGATCCAGGTCTACCAGGGCGAGCGCGAGATCGCGGCGTACAACAAGAAGCTCGGCATGTTCGAGCTGACCGGCCTGCCGCCGGCCCCGCGTGGCGTCCCGCAGATCGAGGTCTCCTTCGACATCGACGCGAACGGCATCATGCACGTGACCGCGAAGGACCTCGGCACGGGCAAGGAGCAGAAGATGACCGTCACCGGCGGCTCTTCGCTCGGCAAGGACGAGGTCGACCGCATGCGCCAGGAGGCGGAGCAGTACGCGGACGAGGACCTGCGCCGCAAGGAGGCCGCCGAGTCCCGCAACCAGGGTGAGCAGCTCGTCTACCAGACGGAGAAGTTCCTCTCGGAGAACGCGGACAAGGTCCCCGGTGACGTCAAGACCGAGGTCGAGACGGCCATCACCGAGCTGAAGGAGAAGCTGAAGGGCGACGACGCGGCCGAGATCCGCACGTCGACCGAGAAGCTCGCCGCGATCAGCCAGAAGCTGGGCCAGGCCATCTACGCCGACGCCCAGGCCGCCCAGGCCGCCGGCGCCCCCGCCGGTGACGCGGGCCAGGCCAAGGCCGACGACGACGTCGTCGACGCCGAGATCGTCGACGACGAGAAGCCGAAGGGCGGCGCTGCCTGATGTCGGAGGAGACCCCGGGCTTCGACGAGAAGCCCGAAGTCCCCGCCGACGGCACGTCCGACGACGCCGCCGAGCCGAAGGCCGCCGCTTCCTCCGACAAGGAGGAGGCCGCGGCCCCGGCCGGGGACTCCGCAGCAGCAGACGTCGCTCTGCTGGCGCAGCTGGACCAGGCCCGTACCGCGCTCGGTGAGCGCACCGCGGACCTCCAGCGGCTCCAGGCGGAGTACCAGAACTACCGCCGCCGCGTGGAGCGGGACCGGATCGCCGTCAAGGAGATCGCGGTCGCGTCCCTCCTGACGGAGCTCCTGCCGACGCTCGACGACATCGGCCGGGCGCGCGAGCACGGCGAACTGGTCGGCGGCTTCAAGTCGGTGGCCGAGTCGCTGGAGACCGCGGCGGCCAAGATGGGCCTGCAGCAGTTCGGCAAGGAGGGCGAGCCCTTCGACCCGACGATTCACGAGGCCCTGATGCACTCGTACGCGCCGGACGTCACGGAGGACACCTGCGTGGCGATCCTCCAGCCGGGGTACCGGATCGGCGAGCGTACGATCCGTCCCGCGCGGGTCGCGGTGGCCGAGCCCCAGCCGGGGGCGGCACCCGCCGCCAAGTCCGAGTCCGCGGAGGGCGACGAGCCGTCCGACAAGGACACGGATGCCCCCGAAAAGGGCTGACGCACCACATGTAGGGATCCGAGAGGAGGGCCACCGGGGATGAGCACGAAGGACTTCGTCGAGAAGGACTACTACAAGGTCCTCGGTGTCCCGAAGGACGCCACCGAGGCAGAGATCAAGAAGGCGTACCGGAAGCTCGCCCGCGAGTTCCACCCGGACGCCAACAAGGGCGACGCCTCGGCCGAGGAGCGCTTCAAGGAGATCTCCGAGGCGAACGACATCCTCGGTGACGCCAAGAAGCGCAAGGAGTACGACGAGGCCCGCGCGCTGTTCGGAAACGGTGGCTTCCGCCCCGGTCCGGGCGGCGGCGGCGCCGGCTCCTTCAACTTCGACCTGGGCGACCTCTTCGGAGGCGCCCAGGGCGGCGGAGCGGGCGGGGCCGGCGGCTTCGGCGGCGGCCTCGGCGACGTCTTCGGCGGCCTGTTCAACCGCGGCGCCGGCCCGGGTGCGGGGACCCGCGCCCAGCCGCGCCGCGGCCAGGACATCGAGTCCGAGGTGACGCTCTCCTTCACGGAGGCGGTGGACGGCGCGACCGTCCCGCTGCGGATGTCCTCGCAGGCCCCCTGCAAGGCCTGCTCCGGCACCGGTGACAAGAACGGCACCCCCCGGGTGTGCCCGACCTGCGTCGGCACCGGCCAGGTGTCGCGGGGCAGCGGCGGCGGCTTCTCGCTGACCGATCCCTGCGCGGACTGCAAGGGCCGCGGCCTGATCGCGGAGACCCCCTGCGACGTCTGCAAGGGCAGCGGGCGCGCCCGCAGCTCGCGGACCATGCAGGTCCGGATCCCGGCGGGCGTCTCCGACGGCCAGCGGATCCGGCTGCGCGGCAAGGGCGCCCCGGGCGAGCGCGGCGGCCCCGCGGGCGACCTCTACGTGGTGGTGCACGTGGACGGCCACCCGGTGTTCGGCCGCAAGGGCGACAACCTCACGGTGACGGTCCCGGTGACCTTCACGGAGGCCGCCCTGGGCGCCGACATCAAGGTGCCCACGCTCAACGGCCCGGCGGTCACGCTGAAACTCCCCCCGGGCACCCCCGGCGGACGTACGATGCGGGCCCGCGGCAAGGGAGCGGTCCGCAAGGACGGCACCCGCGGCGACCTGCTCGTCACGGTGGAGGTGGCGGTTCCGACGGAACTGTCCGACAAGGCCCGCGAGGCCCTGGAGATGTTCCGCGACGCGACGGGTTCCGAGGACCCGCGCGCCCTGCTGTTCGAGTCCGCGAAGGGAGCATGACATGGACGGCCACCGACGACAGCCCCGTTTCGGCAACGGTGCGTACCAGCTCACCGATGAGACCCCGGTCTACGTGATCTCGGTGGCCGCCCAGCTCTCGGGCCTGCATCCGCAGACCCTGCGGCAGTACGACCGGCTCGGTCTGGTCTCCCCTGACCGGACGGCCGGCCGCGGCCGGCGCTACTCGGCCCGGGACATCGAGCTGCTCCGCACGGTGCAGCAGCTGTCCCAGGACGAGGGCATCAACCTGGCGGGCATCAAGCGCATCATCGAACTGGAGAACCAGGTGGCCGCGCTCCAGCAGCGCGTCGCCGAGCTCTCCAGCGCCGTGGACGGGGCGGCCGCCGCCCTCCAGGCCCGCGAGGCCCAGGTGCACGCCTCGTACCGGCGCGACCTGGTCCCGTACCAGCCGCCGCAGCCCGGCAGCGCCCTGGTCGTCTGGCGCCCCAAGCGCCCGATGGACTGACCGCGGACCGACCGGCCCGCCGTACGCGTACGAAGGCCCCGCCCGGGAATCCCGGGCGGGGCCTTCGCGTACCGGCGGCCGTGGTCGTACCGGCGGCCGTGGGTGCCCCTGTACGGCCCTCTCAGGCCTCCGGAAGGCCCGGGGGGCCCTCGGTGTGCAGGATGCCCGACTGGGCGATCAGGAAGCCGAGCTGGGCCCTGCTGCCGCTGCCCAGGGCGGTGGCCAGCCGGGCGATGTGCGCCCGGCAGGTCCGTACGTTCATTCCGAGCCGGCGCGCGATGGCCTCGTCCACGTGTCCCTCGACCAGCAGCTGGGCGATGGACCGCTGGACGCCCGAGATCCCGTCGGGCGTGTGCGTGTAGGTGATCTCGTCGTTGAGCGGGACGGCGCGCCGCCACAACTGCTCGAAGACCTTGATCAGGTACTCGACGAGCCCGGGGTGGCGCAGCTCCAGTGCCACCCTGCGGTCGTCGCTCACCGGGATGAAGGCCACGGTCCGGTCGAAGATGATCAGCCGTTCGATCAGCTCCTCCAGGGTGCGGATCTCCACCTTGCCCGCGGAGATCCGGTCCACGTAGGCGAGGGTGCCCTGGCTGTGCCGCGCGGTGTGCTGGTACAGCGTTCTTATGCTGATGCCGCGGTCGATCAGCGGAGCGTCCCGTTCCAGGGCCTGGGTGAGGGCCAGGGAGGGCCGGGCGCCGCCCGGCTGGACGGTGAGCACCTCCGTATGACATTCGGCCGTCGCCAGGTCCAGCGCCGCGTTGATCCGTTCGAATCCTTCCAGCACGGTGATGGCGTGCGTGTCCGCGGGGCTCTGCGCGCTGATGGCGAGGAACGGCTCGAAAGCATCGGTGAGATCTACAGCGGTGCGACGGCGGTCCTGGATCTCGCGTTCAATCGGATGCAGCCGTTGCGCCAGTGCAACGGATGGGGGAACCGGACGGAGCTGGTTGGCGTCATCGGGGTCGGGCTGCAGAAGGGCGAATTCAAGCAGGCAGGGAGCCTGTTTGACCTCGCTCCGCGCGATCCGGCCGGTGCTGAGCGCCGCCGCGTACAGCCGCGTTCCCTCGGGGCACAGGGCCGTGACGGAGTGGGGATGTGTCGGGTTTGTCGCACTATTGGGCAAATCTCCACCCCCCAGGGTCCTGAACATGCAAGAACATGATGCATCGTCCCTGTGGCATTGACGTGCCTGAATGAGCCATCGTCTGTCAGGCGGGGGAGAGGATTCCATCAAGTGAGGACGAAGCCGACCATGTATAAGAGAATGCTTCGCTCGGCGCTTGCCGTTGGTTTCTCCGCTGTTGCGGTGTTTGGGACAGTCAGTGCTGTCGGTGGTGGCGTGGGGAGCGCTCTGGCCGGCGACACGGGCTGGACCACCAGCGGTGCGATAGCCAAGTCGGACACGGGGTGGACCGCCACCCCCGCCGGCTTCGACACGGGCTGGACCGCCAACCCCGCCGACATCGACACCGGCTGGACCACGACCCCCGCCAGTATCGACACCGGCTGGACCGCGACCCCGGCGGGCGCCGAGGACAACGGCAAGTTCGACACCGGCTGGACCGCTCTTCCTGCGATGGACGTCTGATGACCCCCGACGACCGCGACTTCCGACGTGAGATGGCTTCCGCCTACCGGTCCGGCTGGCAGTTCATAGACCTCGCGACCGCCATCCCCTACGCGGGCGACTCGCTGATGGTCACCCTCTTCGGCCAGCCCATCGTCGTCGTGCGCGAGGAGGACGAGGACGTCCGCGCCTACCGCTGTCTGCGCCGCCCCCGGGGCGCACCGCAGCCCGTCCGCTGCGAGGTGCGGTACGGCATGGTCTTCGTCAATCTCGATCAGCGGGACCACCAGCTCTTCGAACCCGATATCACCACCGCCACCCCCCGCAGTGCCTGAGGCGATTCCCCCGTCGTTGCAGATCGCCCCAGGTGCTACCCCCACACAACGGCGCCATCGTGGACCTGACCACGATGGCGCCGTTGTGATGTCCGCGTCCAGTGGTTGAACCGGACAATCACATGAGGATCCGCTGAGAACGCCCGGCGGCCCCGGAGGGCGGGCCCCGCGCGTCAGGCCCGGCCCATCGCCCGGTCCAGGGTGATCTCCAGGACCACGCGGTCGGGGTTGGGCGAGGGCGTCCGCCCGTACCGCTCCGCGTAGCGCGCCACCGCGTCGGCGACCGACGCCTCGTCCGTACGGACCACCGCGCGCCCCTCCAGGGTGGCCCAGCGGCGGCCCTCCATCTGGCACACCGCCACCCGCGCCGCACCGTCCGGCGCGGTCAGGACGTTGCGCACCTTCTTGCTGTGCTTGTTGCTGATCACCCGGGCCAGCCCCGCCTCGGGGTCGTACGTCACGCCCACCGGCACCACGTGCGGCGTGCCGTCGGGCCGCGGGGTGGTCAGGGTGCAGACGTGCCGCTCCCGCCAGAAGGCGAGGTATTCGGGCGTCGGATCGAATACGTCATGGGACATGCGCCGAAGCGTACGTAACTCGCCTTGAGTGGAATAGACTCAACTTTGCAGACGCTGAACGTGTCAGAGTTACGCAGTGCCGCGCACCGTGCGCGGCACCCCCGCCGGAGAGGAGAGCCACAGAGTGGAAGCCGAGCTGACGAACAAGAGCCGCGACGCCCTGAACGCGGCCACCAGCAGGGCCGTCAAGGACGGCCACGCCGACCTGACCCCCGCACACCTGCTGCTGGCGCTCCTCGCGGGCGAGGACAACGAGAACGTCACCGACCTGCTCGCCGCGACCGAGGCCGACCAGGCCGCCGTCCGCTCCGGCGCGGAGCGGCTGCTCGCCGCCCTGCCCAGCGTCACGGGCTCCACCGTCGCGCCCCCGCAGCCCACCCGCGAGCTGCTCGCCGTACTCGCCGAGGCCGACGCCGAGGCGGGCAAGCTCGGCGACGACTACCTCTCCACCGAACACCTCCTCATCGCGATCGCCGCCAAGGGCGGGGCCGCCGGTGAGGTCCTTTCCGCACAGGGCGCGACGGCGAAGAAGCTGCTGGCCGCCTTCGAGAACGCACGAGGAGGGCGGCGGGTGACCACCCCCGATCCCGAAGGCCAGTACAAGGCCCTGGAGAAGTTCGGCACGGACTTCACGGCGGCCGCCCGCGAGGGCAAGCTCGACCCCGTCATCGGCCGCGATCACGAGATCCGCCGCGTTGTACAGGTCCTTTCGCGCCGAACCAAGAACAACCCGGTGCTGATCGGCGAGCCCGGCGTCGGCAAGACCGCCGTCGTCGAGGGCCTCGCCCAGCGGATCGTCAAGGGCGACGTCCCCGAGTCGCTGAAGAACAAGCGGCTGGTCTCCCTCGACCTCGGCGCGATGGTCGCCGGCGCGAAGTACCGCGGCGAGTTCGAGGAGCGCCTCAAGACCGTCCTGGCGGAGATCAAGTCGAGCGACGGCCAGATCATCACCTTCATCGACGAGCTGCACACCGTCGTCGGCGCGGGTGCCGGCGGGGACTCCGCCATGGACGCGGGCAACATGCTCAAGCCCATGCTGGCCCGCGGCGAGCTGCGGATGGTCGGCGCGACCACCCTGGACGAGTACCGCGAGCGCATCGAGAAGGACCCGGCGCTGGAGCGCCGCTTCCAGCAGGTGCTGGTCGCCGAGCCGTCCGTCGAGGACACGATCGCGATCCTGCGCGGTCTCAAGGGCCGCTACGAGGCCCACCACAAGGTGGTCATCAACGACAGCGCCCTCGTGGCCGCCGCCACCCTCTCCGACCGCTACATCACCTCCCGTTTCCTGCCCGACAAGGCCATCGACCTCGTCGACGAGGCCGCGTCCCGGCTGCGCATGGAGATCGACTCCTCGCCGCTGGAGATCGACGAGCTGCAGCGCTCCGTCGACCGGCTGCGGATGGAGGAGCTGGCGCTGAAGAACGAGTCCGACCCGGCCTCCATCGAGCGCCTGGAGAAGATCCGCAAGGACCTGGCGGACAAGGAGGAGGAGCTGCGCGGCCTGACCGCCCGCTGGGAGAAGGAGAAGCAGTCCCTCAACCGCGTCGGCGAGCTCAAGGAGCGCCTGGACGACCTGCGCGGCCAGGCCGAGCGCGCCCAGCGCGACGGAGACTTCGACACCGCCTCCAAGCTGCTCTACGGCGAGATCCCGACGCTGGAGCGCGAGCTGGCCGAGGCCACCGAGGCCGAGGCGGAGGCCTCCAAGACCGGCCACTCCAAGGACTCGATGGTCAAGGACGAGGTCGGCCCCGACGACATCGCCGACGTGGTCGGCGCCTGGACCGGCATCCCGGCCGGCCGCCTGCTGGAGGGCGAGACCCAGAAGCTGCTGCGCATGGAGGAGGAGCTGGGACGCCGCCTGATCGGCCAGGGCGAGGCCGTACGGGCCGTCTCGGACGCGGTGCGCCGCACCCGCGCCGGCATCGCCGACCCGGACCGCCCCACCGGCTCCTTCCTCTTCCTGGGCCCCACGGGCGTGGGCAAGACCGAGCTGGCCAAGGCCCTCGCGGACTTCCTCTTCGACGACGAGCGGGCCATGGTCCGCATCGACATGTCCGAGTACTCGGAGAAGCACAGCGTGGCCCGCCTCGTCGGCGCCCCGCCCGGCTACGTCGGCTACGAGGAGGGCGGCCAGCTCACCGAGGCCGTCCGCCGCCGCCCCTACAGCGTGGTCCTGCTCGACGAGGTGGAGAAGGCCCACCCGGAGGTCTTCGACATCCTGCTCCAGGTCCTCGACGACGGCCGCCTCACCGACGGCCAGGGCCGCACGGTGGACTTCCGCAACACCATCCTGATCCTGACCTCCAACCTCGGCAGCCAGTTCCTGGTGGACCCGGCGACCTCCGCCGAGGACAAGAAGGCCCGGGTCCTGGACGTGGTGCGGGCGAGCTTCAAGCCGGAGTTCCTCAACCGGCTCGACGACCTGGTGGTCTTCTCCGCCCTCACCCGCGACGAGCTGGCCCACATCGCCGAGCTCCAGATCGGACGTCTCGCCCGGCGGCTCGCGGCGCGCCGGCTCACCCTGGACGTCACGCCCGGCGCCCTGGCCTGGCTGGCGGACGAGGGCAACGACCCGGCGTACGGCGCCCGCCCCCTGCGCCGCCTGATCCAGACGGCGGTCGGTGACCGCCTCGCCAAGGAGATCCTCTCCGGCGAGGTCAAGGACGGCGACACCGTCCGCGTCGACGTGGCGGGCGACGGCCTGCTGGTCGGCAAGGCCCTGTAGCCCGTCCGGCACGCCCGGTTTCCGCCCGGAGCGGATCGGGCGTGCGGGGGTGGACACGGGGTGGGACCGATGGGGGAGGATGGCTGTATCCGCACGAAGGGAAGTACACGGTGAGCATCGACCCGGCCTCGATTCCGAACTTCGGGGGTCAGCCCGAACCGCAGGCCACAGGACCGGCGGGCCCCGTCGTCCCCGACCAGGATCTGGTCAAGCAGCTCCTGGAGCAGATGGAGCTCAAGTACGTCGTCGACGACGAGGGTGACCTCGCGGCGCCGTGGGAGGACTTCCGGACGTACTTCATGTTCCGCGGCGAAGGCGAGCAGCAGGTCTTCTCCGTCCGGACCTTCTACGACCGCCCGCACGCGATCGACGACAAGCCGCAGCTGCTCGAATCGATCGACGACTGGAACCGTCGCACCCTGTGGCCCAAGGTCTACAGCCACACGCACGACGACGGCTCGGTCCGTCTGATCGGTGAGGCGCAGATGCTGATCGGCACCGGCGTCAACCTGGAGCACTTCGTGTCCTCCACGGTCAGCTGGGTCCGCGCGTCGATCGAGTTCGACAAGTGGCTCATCGAGCAGCTCGGCCTCGAAAAGGAGGTCGACTCCGCGGAGGGCGACGACAAGACCGAAGGCGACGAGGACAACTAGTCGCCGACGGCCCTCACGGAGGTATCCGCGCCACCAGGAGCAGGTACACCCCGTAGCCGTACGAGAGCCCGGCCAGGCAGGCGGTCACCCCGACCGCCGTGCGCGGCCGGGCTCTCGCCATGACGGCGGCCAGCGGCAGCAGCAGCGGGAACGCGGGCAGCAGGAACCGCGGCTTCGACTCGAAGAACCCGGCCCCGCCGAAGGTGATCAGCAGCAGGGTCCCGGTGTACGCGAGCAGCGGCAGCGGAGCCCGCTCCACTACGAGGGCCGCCGCGAGCAGGCCCGCCGCGGCCAGGACGGCCACCGTCACCGTGGTGGCGAGCGGGGTGTGCCCGCCGGTCAGCACCTTCTCCACCGAGCCCAGCGCCCCCGCGCCGAAGTCGAAGCGCGAGCCCCACTGCCGCTGGACGGCGAAATAGCCGAGCGGGTCGTGCCGGCGCGCCCCGACGGCCAGGACGTACGCCGCCCAGCCCGCCGGCGCCAGCAGCCCGGCCGCCCACACCGCGGGCGCCCGCCGGTCCCGCACCGCCAGCTCCCGTACGGCCGCCGCCGTCACGGCGGCGGCCACGGCGATCCCGGTGGGCCGGGTCAGTCCGGCCAGCACCGCCAGGGCCGCCGCCCACGCCCAGCGCCCGCGCAGCACGCAGTCCAGGGCCCAGGCGGCGAGGGCGGCCAGCAGCGCCTCGGTGTAGCCGAGGGTCAGCACCACGGAATGCGGCAGCACCGCCCACAGGCCGACGAGCAGCAGCCCGCCCCTGGGGGCCCGCAGGAGCCGCTCCCCGACCCGGTACACGCCCACGGCGGCCGCGGCGGCGGCCGTCCAGGACACGGCGAGCCCGGCGAGCGCGGTGCCGCCGGCGAGGCGCACCAGGGCGGGGTAGAGCGGGAAGAAGGCGTAGTCGCTCTGGATGGAGCCGGAGGCCCACATCTGGGTCCGGCCGTAGCCGTGGGCGGCGATCCCGAGGTACCAGACGGAGTCCCAGGAGGCGCCGAGCACCCGCACCGGGTCCCGGCCGGCCCACCAGGACCCGGCGGCCACCACCAGCACCCCGGCCGCGCGTACGGCGGCGAACACACCGAGCGCGACGAGGGCCGTCGGGGCCGTGGTCTCCCGTACCCGCGGCCGCAGGGCCACCAGCGTCATGTTCCGCCCGGCTTTCCCGTGCCCACGGCAGTACGCTCGTCCGATGATGCGAACTGCGGGCACTTTCAAGGTCGTCAGTTTCACTCCGGCGTCGCTCGTACCGGAACCGGCGGTGGAGACCGCGCTCCCGGTCGGCGTCGCCACGCTGGAGAAACACTACGAGGGCGAGGGCCTCGAAGGCCGTTCGGCCACGCTCTTCACCGCGGCCTTCGACCAGGCTTCGGGGATCGGCACGTACGTCGCGATGGAGTCCTTCGAAGGTTCCCTCGAAGGCCGGGAGGGCGCCTTCAACTTCGTCCACTCGGCGACCACGGACGGCGGCCCGCACCGGGGCACCGACCACTTCCTGATCGTCCCGGGCAGCGGCACGGCCGCCCTCGCCGGCATCACCGGCTCGGGCGGCCTGCTCGTCGAGGAGGACGGCACCCACCGCGTCTGGTTCGAGTACGAACTCCCCGGCCTGCCGGGCTCCGACCGGGCCTAGCTAGAGCTGCCGCAGGCGGGTGACGGCCTCCTGGAGCACATCGGTCCGCTTGCAGAAGGCCCAGCGGACCTGGGTGGCTCCGGCGGACTTGTCGTCGTAGAAGACCTGGTTCGGGATGGCGACCACGCCGCAGCGGGCGGGGAGGGCGCGGCAGAAGGCGAGCCCGTCCTTCTCGCCGAGCGGTGAGACGTCGGTGGTGATGAAGTACGTGCCCTGCGGGCGGAAGACCTCGAACCCGGCGTCGGCCAGGCCGCCGGCGAGGAGGTCGCGCTTGGCGGCCAGGTCGGCGCGGAAGTCGTCGTAGTAGGAGTCGGGCAGGGCGAGGGCCTCGGCGACGGCGTACTGGAAGGGCCCCGAGGAGACGTACGTCAGGAACTGCTTCGCGGAGCGGACGGCCGAGACCAGGGCGGGCGGGGCGGTGATCCAGCCGACCTTCCAGCCCGTGAAGGAGAAGGTCTTGCCGGCCGAGGAGATGGTGACGGTGCGCTCGCGCATGCCGGGGAGCGAGGCCAGCGGGGTGTGGCCGCCCTCGAAGACCAGGTGCTCGTAGACCTCGTCCGTGACCACGAGGAGGTCCCGCTCGACGGCGAGTTCGGCGATCGCGGCCAGTTCGGCGGGGGTGAGGACGGTGCCCGTCGGGTTGTGCGGGGTGTTCAGCAGGAGCAGCCGGGTGCGTGGGGTGACGGCGTCGCGCAGGGCGTCCAGGTCGGGGCGGAAGTCCGGGGCGCGCAGGGTGAGCGGGACGCGGACGGCTCCGGCCATGGCGATGCAGGCGGCGTAGGAGTCGTAGAACGGTTCGAGGGCGATGACCTCGTCGCCGGGTTCCAGGAGGGCGAGGAGGGCGGCGGCGATGGCCTCGGTGGCTCCGGCGGTGACGAGCACCTCGGTGTCCGGGTCGTAGGCGAGCCCGTAGAAGCGCTGCTGGTGGGCGGTGATCGCCGCGCGGAGTTCGGGGACGCCCGGACCCGGCGGGTACTGGTTGCCGCGGCCGTCGCGGATCGCGCGGACGGCGGCCTCGGCGATCTCGGCGGGGCCGTCGGTGTCGGGGAACCCCTGGCCCAGGTTGATCGATCCCGTGGCGGCGGCCAGCGCCGACATCTCCGCGAAGATCGTGGTGCCGAAGGCGGCCAGCCGGCGGTTGAGGAACGGGCGGTTGCTGCTGCTCGCGGGTGCGCTCATGGCCGTCATCCTGGGGGGAACCTCTGGAGTTGCTCAAGTGTGCTTTGGCCGTGTTGGCCTGCGGGCATCCCCCCTGCACGCCGGGACGAGGGGATCCCGGGCCCCGGGGGACCGGGTGTCAGAGAGGGGGCGAGGACATGATCCTTCCCGTGCTGGTCGTCGTGGCCGTGGTGGGCGGCATAGTCCTGATCAAGAAGTTCTTCGGGGGAGGCGGTTCCGCCAGCGGCGGCAGCTCCGGCGGCTGGTGGGCGGGCGGTGGCGGGGGCTCCTCCGCCTCGTGCGGCTCCTCGTCCTCCTGCGGCTCGTCGTCCTCGTGCGGATCGTCCTGCGGTGGCGGAGGGTGCGGGTCCAGCTGACACTGGGAGAGGCCTGCCGGGGCCGCGTGAACGGGCGCTCGGGCGGGGACAACTTCCCTGGTACGTCTTCTTGTTCGGACCCGCGCTACGGCGTACGGGCGGCATGTTGTTGAACACGTGAACCGAGTAGCCCCCGGGGGGATGTAAACCCCGTCAAGTTGGGTAAAAACGCTGTGAGTGCCGTGCCTTTCATGATTCCCTCGGTTGAGTAGACCAGTCCTCGGACCTCCCTGGACTTCCTGTGGACCCGTGCCGGTGTCCCCCCACCCGTTGACTACCGCTGGCGGGCCCCGGCCCATCTCCCTCGCGCGTTTGCGGAGCCGACTCATGCTCACGACCCTCCAGACCACCTATACCGACACGCGTGCCGCCGATCTCGCCTGGGCCCTGGGACGGGAGCGGCTGCCCGCCCTGGCCGTGCTGAACCTCCAGCTCGCGGACGCGAAGGTGGAGTTGCGCCTGCTCGGGGCCTCCCATCAGGTGCTCCTGGAGGAGGGCGAGGTGCTCTGCTCGGAGACGGTCGCCTGCATGCCCGGCAGCAGTACGCCGCTGCCGCTCGGCGTGGCCAAGCGGGTGGGTGACTGGGAGTACGAGTTCGCCGCGCGCGTGGAGACCCTCTCGCGCGGCTCCTTCGCGGGGCGGGCCCAGGAGCTGCTCGCGCTGGTCGCGGACCATCCGAACGGCCTAGCGGGCACCTTCCCGGGCGATCCGCACGCGTTCACCGCCCTGCTGGCACAGCGATACGAGGGCCAGGTGCGCTGGCGGACCTGGCACGCGTACCCGCAGGAGGGCCAGCTGGTGGCCACCCGGACCAGGGTCGGGGTGCGCACGGGAGCGACCGTCTAGGGCTCGGGCGTCGCGTCCCGGGGCGCCGGTGTTGCGTGCCGGTTGCCCGCCGATTACGCCAACTGGCCTGATCGGTGCGCCAGTTGCACCCATGTGGGTGACAGGGTGTGGGTGGGCGGTGACGTACGGTTCGCTGCATGATCGACCGTTCCGCCCCGCGCGGGGTGCTCCCGGCGCCGGAGCCGCGGGACGTGCAGCCCGTCCCGGCCGCCCTGCCCGTACGCCCCCGGACCGGCCGACTCCTCGTCCTGGCCGCCGTGTTCGTCTGCGCCGCCTGTGGGCTCGTGTACGAACTGGAGCTGCTCGCCCTCGGCTCGTACCTCATCGGGGATTCCGTCACCCAGGCGTCGGTGGTGCTGTCCGTCATGGTCTTCGCCATGGGCGTCGGCTCGCTGCTCGCCAAACGGCTCTGCGGCCGGCCCGCCTTCGGCTTCGGCGCCATCGAGGCCGCGCTCGCCCTGCTCGGAGGCTTCTCCGCGATGGCGCTGTACGCGAGCTTCGCCTGGCTGGGGGAGCCGCGGCCGGCCCTCGTCGCCTTCTCCTTCGCCATCGGGGTGCTCATCGGCGCGGAGATCCCGCTGCTGATGGTCCTCATCCAGCGCGTCCGCAGACAGGACGCCGGCGGGGCCGTCGCCGACCTCTTCGCCGCCGACTACGTGGGCGCCCTCGTCGGCGGGCTCGCGTTCCCCTTCCTGCTGCTCCCGATGGTCGGGCAGCTCACCGGCGCCCTGCTCACCGGGACCGTCAACGCGGTCGCCGGCGGCGGGCTCGTCCTGTGGCTGTTCCGCCGCGACCTCAGCAGCCGCTGCCGCTGGCTGCTGATCGCGACCAATGCCACCGTCCTCGCCGTCCTCGCCTCCGCGACCCTGCTCGCCGACGACTTCGAACGGGTCGCCCGCACCGCCGTCTACGGCGGGGAGGTCCGCGTCGCCGTGCAGACCGGAGTGCAGGAACTGGTGCTGACCGGCCCGGCCACCGGCTCCCCGCGCTCCCTCGACCTGTACCTCGACGGCCGGCTCCGGGTCTCCGGCTACGACGAGTACCGCTACCACGAGGCCCTCGTCCACCCCGCCATGACCGGCCCGCACGCCCGCGTGCTGGTCCTCGGCGGGGGCGACGGGCTCGCCGCCCGCGAGGTGCTGCGCTACCGCGACGTCGCCTCCGTCACCGTCGTCGAGCTCGACCCCGGCGTGGTCCGGCTCGCCCGCACCGACCCCATGCTCTCCGCGCTCAACGCCAAGGCCTACGAGGACCCCCGGCTCGGCGTCGTCACGCAGGACGCCTTCCGCTGGCTGCGGGGCCCGGCCGCCCGGGACCGCTTCGACGTCATCGTCTCCGACCTCCCCGACCCGGGCATCACCCCGAGCACGAAGCTGTACTCGCAGGAGTTCTACGGGCTGGCCGCGCGCGCCCTGAACCCCGGCGGGCGGCTCGCCGTCCACGCCGGGCCCCTGACCACCCGGCCGCGCACCTACTGGACCGTCGACTCCACCCTCCGGGCGGCCGGGCTGCTCACCACCCCCTACAGCGCGGGCGGCCGCCTCACCGGCTTCGCGGCCGGCCCCGACCGCACCGCCGGGGTCACGGGTTCGCCCCCGCAGGACTGGGGCTTCGTCCTCGCCGCCCGCGAGCGCGTCCCGGAGCTGCGGGTCGACCGGGACACGCCCGCCCTGCGCGCCGTGTCCACCCGGGCCCTGCGGGACTCCGCCCGGGACGCGGCCCGGACCCGGCTGACCGGGCTCCCGCCCTCGACGCTCCCGCACCCGCGCTACTCCTGATCCCGGCCAGATCCCGGCCCGCCGGGGCCCGGCTGATCCCGGCCCGGTCCCGGCCCGCCGGGGCCCGGGACTGTCGTGTCCGTGTGCACGGACGGGTCACGTCGGTAGGCTCGACCACATGGAGCATCAGGTGTTCGTTCCGGTACCGGCAGACGATCTCCGCGCCCTGCTGCGCGATCCCGCCCGGGTGGCCCGCTGCGTCCCCGGGCTCCAGCAGGACGCCGACACGGCGGCCGGGCCGCTCGCCGGGCGGCTCAGGGTGCGGGTCGGCGGGAGCACGGTGACCTACCGGGGGGCGCTCTCCCTCACCGAGCCGGAGCCCGGCCGTTTCGCCGCCGGGGGCGAGGGCGCCGAGGTGCGCGGGAGCGGCACCGTCAAACTCGCCCTCGGGCTGCGGCTGATCCCGCACGAGGGCGGGACCCGGCTGGAGTTCACCGCGGCGGCCACCGTCGACGGCCGCGCCGCCGCCTTCGAACCCGAGGCCACCACCACCGCCGCCCGCAGGCTCCTCGACCGGCTCGCGGGGAACCTCGCCGCGGCCGCCGGACCCGAACGCGACGCCCGGCCGCGGCCGCAGGACCCGGTGGCCGAGGCGGAAGAGGCGGAAGAAGCGGAAGGGGCGAGCGGAGCGGACTTGGGCGCGGGGAACGGCGAGGAAGGGGAGGCCGGGCCCGGAGCCGGCGCGTCCGTGTTCGAGACCGAGGTGCCGCCCCCCTCCCTGGACCCCTTCGCGGAAGCCGACTTCACCGAGGCGGCCGGTGCCGACGGAGCGCCCCAACCCGCCGACACCGCCGCCGCGGGTGCTTCGGGCGGCGCCGCCCGCCCCCCTGCCGAGGCCGCCCACGCCCGCCGCACGATGATCGGCCGCAGCGCCGAGGAGGTCGACCACGCGCCCCCGCGCGGCCGTTACGCCCCCGTACCGGCCCCCTCCACCGTCGGCGCGGGAGCCGGCATGCGCTGGATCGCCCCGGCGGCAGCCCTGGCCCTGGCCTCGGCCGTCGTCGTCGGAAGGGTGTTGCGCCGCCGCCGCTGACGGGCCGTAGGGTCGGCGTATGAGTACGCGACTGAGCGCCGGCGGCGCCGACATCACCATCGACCGGGAGAACGGCTGCCGGATCAGCAGTCTGCGCGTCGACGGCACCGAGCTGCTGCGCCAGGGCCCGCACTTCGGGTCCTTCCCCATGGTCCCCTGGTGCGGCCGGACGGCGAACGGGCGGTTCCACGACGGGGCGACCGTCCAGCGGCTTCCCCTGAACCACCCCCCGCACGCCATCCACGGCTTCGGCCGCGACGCCTCCTGGAAGCCCGCCGGGGTGAGCACGACCCGGGCCGCCTTCGTCTACGACCTCGTCGACCCGTGGCCGTACGCGGGCCGGGTGACCCAGGTCTTCGAGCTCACCGAGGACGCGCTGACGCTCACCATGGGCGTGGAGACGTACGAGGACTCCTTCCCGGCGCAGGCGGGCTGGCACCCCTGGTTCCACCGCGTCCTGACGCCCGACGGGCCCGAGGCGCAGATCGCCTTCGACCCGGCCTGGCAGGAGGAGCGCGGCGAGGACCACATCCCGACCGGCCGCCGCACCGCCCCGAAGCCGGGCCCCTGGGACGACTGCTTCGGCATGCCCGAGGGGGTCGACGTCACCCTCACCTGGCCCGGTCAGCTGGAACTGAAGGTCACCAGCCGGGCCGAATGGGTGGTGGTCTACGACGAGCAGCCCGAGGCCATCTGCGTCGAGCCCCAGTCCGGGCCGCCGAACGGCCTGAACATCCTCCCGCAGCTGGTCACCCCCGTCGACCCGCTGGAGATCTCCAGCACCTGGACCTGGCGGCGGCTCCCGTAGGGCGCAATTAAGCTCGGGGGCATGACTGACGTACGCGATGCGCTTCTGCAGCAGATCAAGGACAAGGCCGTCGTGCACGGCAAGGTGACCCTCTCCTCCGGCAAGGAGGCCGACTACTACATCGACCTCCGCCGGATCACCCTCGACGGCGAGGCGGCCCCGATGGTCGGGCAGGTCATGCTCGACCTCACCGCCGACCTCGACTTCGACTGCGTCGGCGGCCTGACCCTGGGCGCCGACCCGGTGGCCACCTCGATGCTCCACGCCTCCGCCGCCCGCGGTGCGCGCCTCGACGCCTTCGTCGTCCGCAAGGCGCAGAAGGCCCACGGCATGCAGCGCCGCATCGAGGGCACCGACGTGAAGGGCAAGCGCTGCCTGGTCGTCGAGGACACCTCGACCACCGGAGGCTCCCCGCTGACCGCCGTCGAGGCGGTCCGCGAGGCCGGCGGCGAGGTCGTCGCCGTCGCGACCATCGTGGACCGGGGCGCGGCCGACGCCATCGCCGCGGCCGGGCTGCCGTACCTGACCGGCTACCGCCTGGGCGACCTGGGTCTTTCCTGACCCCGGTTCCCCCGGTCCGGCTCGGGTCCCGCTCGTGGGAGCGGTGCGCGACGACTCGTGACGAAGGTCCCGAGGTGTCGCCGATTCGGTTCTGACCTGCCCTTTTCGAAGCGGGCGGAGTGTTTCACGTGAAACACTCCGCCCGCTTCGCGCTCTGTCGGGTGGTGAGGGGGGTGGAGTGGCGCGCCGAGTCTGGAAAGATAGGCGCGACGATGACGTCGCCCCCAGGTCAGGGCCCGCAATCAGCACCCTTCCCCGCACAACCAAGGAGCGGACAGATGCCCATCGCAACCCCCGAGATCTACAACGAGATGCTCGACCGGGCGAAGGCAGGCAAGTTCGCCTACCCGGCCATCAACGTGACCTCGACCCAGACCCTGCACGCTGCGCTGCGCGGCTTCGCGGAGGCCGAGAGCGACGGCATCATCCAGATCTCCACCGGCGGTGCCGAGTTCCTGGGTGGCCAGTACAACAAGGACATGGTCACCGGCGCTGTCGCCCTGGCCGAGTTCGCGCACGTCGTCGCCGCCAAGTACGACGTCACGGTCGCGCTGCACACCGACCACTGCCCCAAGGACAAGCTGGACGGCTACGTACGTCCGCTCCTGGAGGTCTCCCGCGAGCGCGTGGCCCGTGGTCTGAACCCGCTCTTCCAGTCGCACATGTGGGACGGTTCCGCCGAGACCCTGGCCGACAACCTGGCGATCGCCCAGGAGCTGCTCGCCCAGGCCGCCGCCGCGAAGATCATCCTTGAGGTCGAGATCACCCCGACCGGTGGCGAGGAGGACGGCGTCAGCCACGAGATCAACGACGAGCTGTACACCACCGTCGAGGACGCGCTGCGCACCGCCGAGGCCCTGGGCCTGGGCGAGAAGGGCCGCTACCTGCTGGCCGCCTCCTTCGGCAACGTGCACGGCGTCTACAAGCCGGGCAACGTCGTCCTGCGCCCCGAGCTCCTCAAGGACCTCCAGGCCGGCGTCGGCGAGAAGTACGGCAAGGCCTCGCCGTTCGACTTCGTCTTCCACGGCGGCTCGGGCTCCACGGCCGAGGAGATCGCCACCGCGCTGGAGAACGGCGTCGTGAAGATGAACCTCGACACCGACACCCAGTACGCCTTCACCCGCCCGGTCGCGGACCACATGTTCCGCAACTACGACGGTGTCCTGAAGGTCGACGGCGAGGTCGGCACGAAGTCCACCTACGACCCGCGCACCTGGGGCAAGCTGGCCGAGGCCGGCATGGCCAAGCGCGTCGCGGAGGCCTGTGCCAACCTGCGCTCCGCCGGTACCAAGCTGAAGTAGGCAGTCGGCGCAGAGGACCCGAAGGGGGTCCGCCGGTCCGCAACGGACCGGCGGGCCCCCTTTGCCATGGGGCCGGAATCCCCACGTCCGCCCTGTTCCGCTGCCCTTTCGGGCAGGGTGTGGCGGCGGATGCCGGGTGATCTGACGGAGCGGGACCGGCCCGGTGGACTTGTGGCCACGCGATGGTGTGGAATCTAGACACAAAAACGTACCCGTGAGGATGTAAAGCCGGCGGGCCAGGAGAAGGCGACGCCAGACATGAGGACAAAGCGACCCCAGGTGAAGCAGGACCGGGCGGTGCGCACGCGTCGGGCGATCCTGGAGGCGGCGGCCGAGGTCTTCGAGGAGCGCGGCTACGACACGGCCAAGCTCTCGGACATCGTCAACATCGCGAAGGTCACCAAGGGCGCCCTCTACTTCCACTTCGACTCCAAGGAAGCCCTGGCCCAGGCCGTCATCGACGCCCAGAACGAGACGCAGCCGCCGACGGTCCCGCAGCCGTACAAGGCGCAGGAGTTCGTGGACATCGGCATGGTCTTCTCGCACCGGCTGCGGCACGAGACGCTGATCCGGGCGAGCGCCCGGCTCTCGCTGGAGCACGTCGGCGCCCGGCTCGACCGCGCGGCCCCCTACCAGGCCTGGATCGACCAGCACGTGGCCCTGCTGGAAGAGGCGAAGGAGCGCGGCGAGCTGCTGCCCAACGTGGACGCGGTCGTGCCGTCGCGGCTGATCGTGGGCGCGTACGCGGGGCTCAACACCATGTCCCAGATGCTGCGCCTGGACCTGGACGCGCAGGTGTCGGAGCTGTACACCCACGTGATGCCGAACGTGGTGGTGCCGGCCGTGGCGATCCGGCTCGACACCCGGCCGGGGCGGGGCGCGCGGGCCCTGTTCGGTCCGGAGGGCGTCCACGCGTGCCGGGCGGGTTGCGCGGGCGGGGTGGAACCGGGTGAGGTGGACCCGGGTGGGGCGGACCCGGACGAGGAGCTCTCCGGCTGACGCGGCGTCCGGGCGGGCCTCCCCTTCCCGAGAAGATCCTTCCGGGTATTATTTTTTTGCTGCCTGCCCAGGGAGGACAACGGTGGACATTGAGGTGCTCGGCCCCCCTCGGGTCACCGAGAACGGTGTGCCCATCACGGCCCCCACGCCGGAGTCCCGGCACGTCCTCGCGATCCTCGCGGCCTGTCCCGACCGGGTCGTGCCGGTCTCCGTGCTCGCCGACGAGCTCGCCGTCCGCGTCCCGCCCGAGCGCGCCCGCGCCGTCCTGCACACCGCCGTACGCCGCCTCCGCGAGCGGATCGCCGAGGCGCTGGGCCCTTCTTCGGTACGGACTCCCGAAACGGTGCTCTCCACACGTCCCGGCGGGTATCTTCTCGACACCGGCGGCGGCCGCTGCGACGTGCGGGAGTTCGAGCGCGAGGCCGGGGCCGGCTACCGGGCCATGGGACGCGGCGATTCCGCCCAGGCCGCCGCCCGGCTCCGGCGGGCCCTGGACCTGTGGACCGGCCCCGCCCTGGACGGGATCGCGGCCGGCCCCTGGCTGAGCCGGCGCATCGCCGTGCTCGACGCCGACCGGCTCTCCGTACTCGGCCAGTGGGTCGAAGCGGAACTCGCGCTCGGCCGCCACCGCGAACTGCGCCTGGCCCTGGCCGGTCTGCGCGGTGCCGGTGCGGGACGCCCCGGCGACGCCTACCTGGCCGCCCTGCGCCGGGCCGAAGAGCGCGCCCTGGCCCCGCGCCCCGCGCCGACGGGTCTGACCCTGCCCCCACTCCCGGCCCTGGCCTGCGCCTCCGGGCCCTGACGCCGCGACGCCCGGCCCCCGGCCCTCGGCCCCTGGGCCCCCAGGCCCTCGGCCCCCGGCCCTCGGCCCCTGGGCCCCCAGGCCCTCGGCCCCCGGCCCTCGGCCCCTGGCCACCGGCCTCTCGGGCCTGAGGCTCCGGCTCTTCGGCCCCGGCCTCTCGGACCTGAGGCCCCGGCCCTGACGCCGGGTCCGGCCTTCGTTCCGGCCGGTCGCCGGGTGCGGCGGACGGCCGGTCCGGTGCCCCCGCGCGCCTTGCTTGACCCCTCGCCGCACGGAACCTAGGTTCGGGAGCCGGGCAGGAAACAGCTGGTCGGACGGGGGATGGCGGGATGCCGGGGGACGAATCGGGCGCACTGTCCGTACTGGAACTGCTCGCGGCGGACGCCCCACCGGACCGGTACGACGCCCTGCTCGCCGAAGCCCACGCCACGGGCGCCGACGAGGAGGCCCTCGCGGAACTCGCCCGCGCCGTGGAACTGGCCCGCTCGGTCCGGGCCGGCACCGTCCGCCGCGAGCAGCGCGAAGCCGCCCTCACCGCCCTCGTGGACACCGCGCACGACCTCACCTCCCCGTACGACATCGACGGCCTGCTCCGTCTGATCACCCGCCGCGCCCGGCGCCTCCTCGGCTTCGACATGGCCTGGCTCTCGCTCAGCCGGCCGGACGGGTCCGCGTACGTACGCACCTCCGAGGGCGAGACCACCGCCCTCAACGTCGGCCTCGAACTGGGCACCGGCCGGGGCCTCGGCAGCATCGCCCAGGCCCGCCGCTCCCCGGTGTGGACCGCCGACTACCTCGCCGACCCGGCCATCGCGCACGCCCCCGGGATCGACGCCGTCGTCGAGGCGGAGGGCCTGCACGCGATCATCGCCGTCCCGCTGCGGCGCGGGGACTCCAGCCTCGGCGCCCTCTACGGCTCCGACCGCGCGGTACGGCATTTCACCCCGGACGAGATCGGCATCATGCTCTCCCTCGCCGACCTGGCGGCCGTCGCCATCGAGAAGGCCCGCCTGCTGGAGCAGACCCGGGACGAGGTCACCGAGCTGGAGGCCTTCGGCTCGCGCACCAACACCGCCCTCACCCGGGTCCGTTACCTGTGGGAGTGCCACGCCCGGCTGGCCGGTCTGGTCCTCGACGGGGCCGGGCTGCCCACCCTCGCCCGGGCCACCGCCGACGCGCTGGACGGCGTGCTCCAGGTACGGGACCCGGGCGGCCGCCCGCTGACCGCCACCGGTGAACTGCCCGGTCTGGACGAGGAAGCGGTGGCCAAGGCGGCCCTCCAGGCGCTGACCGACCGGCGGCCGGTCCGGCTGCCCGGCGACCTGTGGCTGGCCCCCGTACTCGCCGGCGCCGAGGACCTCGGGGTGCTGCTGCTGAGCGCGTCGGCGCCGCTGGCCGACGAGGACGTCCGGCTGCTCCAGCTCGCCGCGCAGTCCGTGGCCTCCCTCATGCTGATCCAGCGCGGCACCGCCGCCGCCGAAGGACCCGTGCACGACGAACTCCTCGCCGACCTGCTGGAGCGGCCGCACTCCGTCGACCTGCACCTGCTGGAGCGCACCCGCCGGCTCGGCATCGACCTCGACCGCCCGCACGTGGTGGTCGTCGCCCGGCCCGAGGGCGGCGAACTGGGCAAGGCCGTCGCCTGGGCGTCCTCGTACGCGTACCGGGCGGGCGGCCTCAAGGGCGTCCGCCGCGGCTGCATCGTCCTGGTGCTGCCCGGTACCGACGCCTCCGCCGCCGCGCACCGGGTCTCCGGCGAACTCTCGCCGCTCCTCGGCCACGCCGTGTCCACGGGCGCCGCGGGACCCACCGCCGCCGCGGGTGAGGTGGCCCGCGCGTACGCCGAGGCCGTGCGCTGCCTGGATGCGCTGACCGCTCTGGACGGGGTCGGCGGCACGGCCTCCCTGCGCGAACTGGGCTTCCTCGGGCTGCTGTTGTCCGCCGACCACGACGTGGAGTCCTTCATCGCCGCGACCATAGGCCCCGTCCTGGAGTACGACACCGACCGGCTGACCCACCTGACCCGCACCCTGGAGGCCTACTTCGCCTCCGGAGCCAGTCCCACCCACGCCGCCGAGGCCCTGCACGTGCACCCCAACACGGTCTCCCGCCGCCTGGAGCGCATCGCCGAACTGCTCGGCCCGCACTGGCAGAAGCCCGCGCAGGCCCTCGAAATCCAGCTGGCGCTGCGGCTGCGCAAGGCCCGTACCGTCCTCCACGACCGCCGGACCGCCGCGCACCAGGCCGAACAGGTGGGGTAGGACGGGGAGTCCGTATGGTGCGGGCGGCCGGGCGGCCGGACGGCCGGGCGGTCCGCGTCCGCCTACGCCGTCAGGGCGCGGGCGGCGTGCGCGATCGAAGCCAGCGTGACGTGACGGTGCCAGCCGGGCAGGGCGCGGCCCGTGAAATCGCGCAGCCCCGCCTCGCGGCCGCTGTGTTCGGCGGCGCAGTCCACGCGCAGCGCCTGCTTGGTCAGCCGCAGCAGCGGGCCCACGGGAAGGCGCACCAGGTCCGTCACCCACATCTGCGCCGGTTCGCGGCGCGGGTCCGTCCACTCGCCGACCAGCAGCAGGTGTCGCCGGCGGGCCGGGGACGGGTCGGGCATCATCACGCGCACGGCCACCGCGAGGGTGCTGCGGTGGCGGCCCCCCGGGTGCGCGGGGTCCGGGTCGGTCCACTCCACCGGGGTGCACAGGCCGCGCACCGACCGCAGGACCTCGCGGGCGCCGCGCGGGCCCGCGCCGTGGCCCGGCAGCGCCGGGTCGGTGACGAGCAGCGGGGTCGCGGGGTCGACGCGGGCGATCACCGGCAGCCCGGCCTCCGCGAAGCGGTTCATCGTCGAACGGGTCCCGATGTGCCGGATGTCCAGCACCACGGGGCGGGGCGCGCCCGTGGTGCGGCGCACGGTCGCGATGACGGCGGCGGTCGCGGACTCCTCGTACGCGGCCTCCTCGTACGCGGCCCGGGCGGCGAGGGCGCCGGGCACGGTGGCGGAGGTCCCCGGGCCCGCGGCGGCCTGCGCCTCCGGGAGGAACATCCGCCAGCCGACCGGCGTCACCAGTCCGGCGGACGCGAACCAGGTCCCGAAGGCCTGCTGACCGCGGAACATCTGTCCCTGGTGCGGGTCGAAGCGGTGCGCCACGCCCACCGAGTGCTCGCCGCCCTTGGGGATCGCCATCGGCTGCGCCACCCAGGCGGTCGGCGTGGTGGTGGCCTCCAGGTAGCCGGAGAGGGCGCCGCGGATCGGCTCCCAGTCCCAGGTGGAGCCGGAGATGAAGTGGTGCATGCTCTGCTCGGCGGCCCCTCCGCCCACCTGCCCGGCGATCCCGCGCATCGACTTGCGGCCCGGGAGGGCCAGCAGTCCCCGTACGTACCGTCGGCCCTTCTCGCGCTGGTCCCTGCGGCGCAACGAGCCGAGGACGGCGGCGCAGAGGTCGTCGGCGGCCTCGTACGCGGCGACCGTGGCCGGTCCGCCGGTCCCACCGCCGGTCCCGCCGCCCGTCCCGCCGCCGGCCCCGCCGGGCGTTCCGCCACGGTCCGCCGTGATCGTCCCCGTACCCGTGACGGTGCTGCTGCTCATGATCGTTGCCACGACGTGTCCCCCTAGACGCGCATCGACTACACCCCCACCGTCCTTCGAGTACCCCTCTTCCGGGGAGGTGCGCCGGGCACCGCACTTCGCCCGAACGTGGTGGGGACCCCACCACCCCCCGCCACGGCACCCGACTTGACGGACTGCCCGAACGGCCCTGGCCCGTCGCCCCGGGATCCGGCACGGTCCTGTTCCGGGCCCCGGTGGCCCCCCACGGACCGCGGTGCCGGGGCCTGCCCCCCGGCACCGCGCCGCCGGGCGTACGACGTCGGGACGAGAGGCGGGGCGGCAGGGTGCAGTTCGGGATCTTCTCGATCGGGGAGGTGGCCCCCGACCCGCTGAGCGGCCGGACACCGACCGAGTACGAGCGGATCAAGGCCATGACCACCCTCGCCGTCCGGGCGGAGGAGGCCGGCCTCGACGTGTTCGCCGTCGGCGAGCACCACAACCCGCCCTACGTCTGCTCCGCGCCGCCGACCCTGCTCGCCCACGTCGCCGCCCGTACCCGGCGGCTCCTCCTGTCCACCGCCACCACCCTCGTCACCACCAACGACCCCGTGCGCGTCGCGGAGGAGTTCGCGCTGCTCCAGCACCTGGCCGACGGCCGCGTGGACCTGATGACCGGCCGCGGCGACACCCCGGACGTCTACCCCTGGTTCGGCCAGGACCTGCGCCGGGGCCACGAGCTGGCCCGGGAGAACTACGCCCTGCTGCACCGGCTCTGGCGCGAGGAGCAGGTCGACTGGCGGGGCCGCTCCCGCGCCCGCCTCGACGGCTTCACCTCCACGCCCCGCCCGCTGGACGGCGTACCGCCCTTCGTGTGGCACGCGGCGCTGCGCTCGCCGGAGACCGCCGAGCGGGCCGCGTACTACGGCGACGGCTTCTTCGCCGACAACCTCCACGGGCCCGTCGAGCACCACGCCCGGCTCGTGGACCTGTACCGGACCCGGTACGCCGAGCACGGCCACGGCACGGCCGAGCAGGCCGTCGTCGGGATCGGCGGGCAGGTCTTCGTGCGCCCCCGCTCGCAGGACGCGGTGCGCGAGTTCCGCCCGTACTTCGACCGGTCCCCGGCCTACGGGGGCCGGTACTCCCTGGAGGAGTGCGCGGCCCGGACCCCGCTGGTCGTGGGCAGCCCCGACGAGGCCGTCGAGAAGATCCTCGGCTTCCGGGAGGCCTACGGGGACTACCAGCGCCAGCTCTTCGCCGTGGACCACGGGGGGTTGCCGCTGAAGACCGCCCTGGAGCAGGTCGACCTGCTGGGGGAGCGGATCGTCCCGGTGCTGCGCCGCGAACTGGCCGTGGGCCGCGCCCCGGCCGCCCCGCCGGGGCCCCGGCACCCGGCGACCCGGCCCCGGGCGGGCGCCCTGCGGTGAACACCCGGCCCCCGGGCGGGCGGCCCATCGGACACACTGAGGCCATGTCGATTCACCAGAACCTGCTCGGGGGCCCCGCCCCCACCCACCTGCCCGACGAGCCCGCGCCCCGCGAGGCCCTCGCCGCCGGGACCGACCCGGCCGAGGTCGCCGCCGCGCACCCGACCTCCTCCCTCGCCTGGGCCGCCCTCGCGGACCGCGCCTTCGAGGCCGGCCACACGGTCGAGTCGTACGCGTACGCCCGCACCGGCTACCACCGGGGCCTGGACGCGCTGCGCCGGGCCGGCTGGAAGGGCCACGGACCGGTGCCGTGGGAGCACGAGCCGAACCGCGGCTTCCTGCGCGCCCTGCACGCCCTGGCCCGCGCCGCCGGGGCCATCGGCGAGAAGGAGGAGTACGAGCGCTGCTCCACCTTCCTGCGCGACTCCTCGGCCACGGCCGCGGACACGCTCGTATAACTGCCGGCGTTCGCCCTAGAGGGCTTCCGGATCCCCTGCTTATGATGCGAGGCAGGGGACCGGGGCTCCACTTACCTCACGGAAGGAGCGGACCGCTACCCGGAAGCACGTGTCGAGGAGACAGAAATGTCGCACGCCCTTGATGCCTCCGGAGCCGGTTCGGACACCCCGAACCTCGACTTCGCCGGCACCACCCCGTACGAGGACTACGTCCAGGCGGACGTCCTCACCCACCTCCAGCACCTCCGCTCGGACGACCCCGGCGAGATGGTCTTCCTGGTCACGACCCAGGTCATGGAGCTGTGGTTCACGGTCATCGTCCACGAGTGGGAGACGGCGGCCCGCGCCCTGCGCGAGGACCGCGTTCCCGTCGCGATGGACGCGCTGAAACGATCCCTCCGCGAGCTGGAGGCCCTGAACGCCTCCTGGCGGCCCCTCGCGCAGCTCACCCCCTCGCAGTTCAACGCCTACCGCTCGGCGCTGGGCGAGGGTTCCGGTTTCCAGTCGGCGATGTACCGCCGGATGGAGTTCCTGCTGGGCGAGAAGTCGGCGTCCATGCTGGTCCCGCACCGGGGCGCGCCGCGCGTCCACGGGGAGCTGGAGAAGGCCCTCCAGGAGCCCAGCCTCTACGACGAGACCCTGCGCCTGCTGGCCCGCCGCGGCCTGCCCGTCCCCCAGTCGGTCCTGACGCGCGACCTCGCGCTGCGCTACGAGCCCTCGGCGGAGGTCGAGGCGGTCTGGACGGCCCTGTACGCCGAGCCCGACGGCGGCCACGCCGACCTGCACCGGCTGGGCGAGGTCCTCACGGACGTCGCGGAACTCGTCTGGCGCTGGCGCAACGACCACCTGGTGGCGACCCGCCGCGCGATGGGGGCGAAGACGGGCACGGGTGGCTCCGCCGGGGTGACCTGGCTGGAGAAGCGCGCCACCAAGAACGTCTTCCCCGAGCTCTGGACGGCCCGCAGCCATGTCTGACACCGACGCCATGTCCGACACCGACACCGACACCGACGCCACGACCGACCTGGCGGAGCGCGCTGCGCGGCTCGACGCCCTGGACGGCCTCGCCAAGCTCCGTGAGCGCTTCACCCTCCCCGACGGGGTCGTCTACCTCGACGGGAACTCCCTCGGCGCGCTTCCGGCCGCCGTCCCCGACGCGCTGGCGGACGTCGTCCGCCGCCAGTGGGGCGAGCTCCTCATCCGGTCCTGGGACGAGAGCGGCTGGTGGACCGCCCCCGAGCGGATCGGCGACCTCATCGCCCCGCTCGTCGGCGCGGCCCCCGGGCAGGTGACGGTCGGCGACTCCACCAGCGTCAACCTCTTCAAGGCCCTGGTCGGCGCCGCCCGGATGGCCGTACCCGGCCGGACGAAGCTGCTGGTCGACGCGACCACGTTCCCGACGGACGGCTACATCGCCGCCTCCGCCGCCCGGCTGACCGGCCTGGAACTCGTTCCCGTCGACCCCGCCGACGCGCCGCGCGCGATCGACGGCGACACCGCCGTGGTGCTGCTCAACCACGTCGACTACCGCAGCGGCCGGCTCCACGACCTGCCCGGCCTCACCGAGGCCGCGCACGCCGAGGGCGCCCTGATCGTCTGGGACCTGTGCCACAGCGCGGGCGCCCTGCCGGTCGGCCTCGACGCGCACGGCGTCGACTTCGCGGTGGGCTGCACGTACAAGTACCTCAACGGCGGGCCCGGCTCCCCGGCGTACGTGTACGTGGCCGCCCGCCACCAGGGTGCCTTCGACTCCCCGCTCCCCGGCTGGAACAGCCACGCCGAGCCGTTCGCGATGACCCCGGGCTACGAGCCGGCCGAGGGCGCGGCCCGGGCGCGCGTCGGGACGCCGGACATCCTGTCCATGCTGGCGCTGGAGTCGGCCCTCGGGGTGTGGGAGGGCGTGGCGGTCGAGGACGTCCGCGCCAAGTCCCTCGCGCTGACGGACTTCTTCCTGGAGTGCGTGGCCCGGTACGTCCCGGCGGGGAAGGTCGAGGTGGTCACCCCGGCCGGGCACGCCGAGCGCGGCAGCCAGGTCTCGCTGCGGACCGAGGGGGCCCGCGAGGTGATGGCCGAGCTCATCTCCCGCGGGGTCGTCGGGGACTTCCGGGCGCCCGATGTCCTGCGCTTCGGGTTCACCCCGCTCTACGTCGGTTTCGCCGACGCGGAGCGCGCCGCGCGCACGCTGGGTCACGTTTTCGGGTGACGCCCTAGCGAAACGTCACTTCGACGGGTGTGGCGAACGAGCGGGCGGGGCTGCGGCCCCGCCCGCTCCGCTTGTGCCCGGTGCGGCCACGAGGCGGCCCGTTCCGGCCTGATACGGTCCCGCTCTGGCGAAACACCGGAACATCTGTCCCCGCTGTCCCACGCGTTTACCGAGAGGTTGAGCCGATGACGGACCCCGCAGTCGAACGGGACGCCGCCGAGGCCGCCTCGGCCTTCTCCCATCCGCCGGTCGAGCCCGACGCGAGCGCCGCGTACGGGGAACACCCCGACCAGGTCATCGACTTCTACGCCCCCCGCGGGGGCGCCGGGGGTCCCGCCCCGCTGGTCGTGGTCCTGCACGGCGGAGCCTGGCGGGCCCCGTACGACCGGCAACACGTCACCCCCTTCGCCGAGTTCCTGGCCCGCAGGGGTTTCGCCGTCGCCAACGTCGAGTACCGGCGCGGGAGTTCCCTGCCGCACCAGGGCTCCGGCGGGCCGGTGGCGGGGCGCTGGCCGGAGACCTTCGACGACGTCGCCGCCGCCATGGACGCGCTGCCGGGGCTGGCGGCGCGGGCGCTGCCCGTCGCGGACCTGCACCGGGTGGTGGTGACGGGCCATTCGGCGGGCGGCCACCTCGCGCTGTGGGCGGCGGCCCGGCACGTCCTGCCGGCCGGCTCCCCGTGGCGACTGCCCTCCGCGCCGGCGCTGCGCGGTGTGGTGGCGCTGGCCCCCATCGCTGACTTCGCGGTGGCGGAGGAACTGGGGGTGTGCGGGGGCGCGTCCGCGCAGCTGCTGGGCGGCCCGGAACACTGGGACGCCCGCCTCCCGTACGCCGACCCGGTGGCCCTGCTCCCGACCGGCATCGCCACCGCGGTGGTGCACGGGCGCCAGGACATCGTGGTCCCGCACGCGGTGGCGGAGTCGTACGTCGCCGCCGCGGGCGAGGCGGGCGAGCTGGTCGGCCTGACCCTGCTGGACGACGTCGGCCACTTCCCCCTGATCGACCCGGCGGCCGACGCCTGCGCGGTGGTCTGCGAGGAGCTCGCCCAACTGGCCTGGTAGGGCCCCGCGGCAAAGGCGGGAAGGACCGGGACGCCGGCGTACCCGCCCGTGGACCTCAGTCCCACTGCCGGTCGGCGAGGGAGGTGACCGGGGCCGGCTTGCCGATCAGTGCCAGGGCGATGAAGAAGTTGATCTGGCCGATCGCGATGGTGAGGGTGGCCAGGGCCTTCTCGTCGAAGTGCTTCGCCGCCTCGGCGTACAGCTCGTCGCCGACGCGCTCCCTGCCCTGCGGGGCGGGCTGGAGGACCGCTTCCACCAGGGCGAGGGCGGCTCGCTCGGCCGGGGTGAAGTACGGGGCGTCCTGCCAGGAGGAGACGGCCGTGATCCGCTCCTCGGTCTCGCCCGCCTTGCGCAGGAACCCGGTGTTCAGGATGGTCAGGTACGTGTTGTGGACGATCTGCGCGGCCCGCAGGTGGACCAGGCCGATCGTGGTGCGCGGCACCGAGCGGTTGCCGGTGGCCCGGAAGAGGGCGGCGCTGACCTCGCTCAGCTCGGGGACGAGCCTGCCGGGGTCGGCCATCCGGGAGAGGGGGGCGGCGGCGCCGGTGTCCGCGTTCGTGTCCGTGTTCGTGTTCGTCATGGTGTCTCTCCTGCGGCAGGGGCCGATGCTCGCTGCGTCGGCTTCACCCCATTGACCGAGGGGACGGCGGGAATGTGACAGGTCCTGGAAAAAACTTTTCGGGGCGACACGTGCCGCCGCCCGGGGGACGATGGGGGGACGGAAACGACGGACACCCCCGGCGGTCCGGCCCTCGCCGGGCCGGTGTACCGGGCGGCCCCGCCGGGGCCGGCCCCGTGCGCGTGCGCCGCGCACCGCGATGCCCTCCCGGACCTCGGCGCGCCCCGAGCCCTTCCCCCTTCTCCCCCGTGGGAGGCAGCACCATGAACCGACGTACGCGCCTGATCCTGCTCGCCCCCGTGATGGCGGGCTCCCTCGCCCTCGGCCCCGCCGCCCTCGCCATGGCCTCGGCGCCCTCGGCCGTCCCCGCCGCCACGTGTTCCCTGTCGGGCGTCCTGCCGGACGGCACGGTGAGCATCTCCGGGGGCGGGTTCCAGCCGGGGCCCGCCTTCCTGGAGTCGTCCACGGGCGTCGGCGCCGGCTTCAGCATGAACGCGGACGGCACCTTCAACATCGCCAAGGCGAAGGACGGCCAGTACTCGGTCCGGCAGGGTTCGACGGTCACCAAGTGCAGCGGCGGTGGCGGCGGCACGACGGCGCCGATGGGCACCACCTTCAAGGCCGGTGTCGTGGCCGGCTGGGACGCGGTCAAGGCCGACTGCAAGGCGACGGCCCCGCCCTCGGCCAACCAGCAGTTCAGCGAGGGCTGGAACAAGGGCGCCGCGGTGGCGAAGGAGGCCTTCTGCTGACCCGGGACCCGCGCGCGGGCAGGCCCCGCACGACCGAGCGGGCGCGCGGGCAGGCCCCGCACGACCGAGCGGGGCAGCCGGCGGTCGGGCCGGCTGCCCCGCTCGGGGGTGGTGCGGGTGCTGCGCGTTCCTAGAGGAACGAGTTGATCTCGATCGTCTCGGTGCGGCCGGGGCCGACGCCGATCGCGGAGATCGGGGCGCCCGACATCTCCTCCAGGGCCTTCACGTACGCCTGGGCGTTCTTCGGGAGGTCGGAGAAGGTCTTGGCCTTGGTGATGTCCTCGGACCAGCCCGGGAGGGTTTCGTAGATCGGCTTCGCGTGGTGGAAGTCGGTCTGCGAGTACGGGAGCTCCTCGACGCGCTTGCCGTCGATCTCGTACGCGACGCAGACCGGGATCTCCTCCCAGCCGGTCAGCACGTCGAGCTTGGTGAGGAAGAAGTCCGTCAGGCCGTTGACGCGGGTCGCGTAGCGGGCGATCGGGGCGTCGAACCAGCCGCAGCGGCGGTCACGGCCGGTGGTCACACCGCGCTCGCCACCGATGCGGCGCAGGGCCTCGCCGTCCTCGTCGAACAGCTCCGTCGGGAACGGGCCGGCGCCGACGCGGGTCGTGTAGGCCTTGAGGATGCCGATGACGCGGCTGATCTTCGTCGGGCCCACGCCGGTGCCGGTGCAGGCGCCGCCGGCGGTCGGGTTCGAGGAGGTGACGAAGGGGTACGTGCCGTGGTCGACGTCGAGCAGGGTGCCCTGGCCGCCCTCGAAGAGCACGACCTTGTCCTCGTCCAGCGCGTTGTTGAGGATCAGGGTGGTGTCGGCGACGTAGCCCTTGATCTGGTCCGCGTACTGGAGCATCTCCTCCACGATCGCGCCGGCCTCGATGGCGCGGCGGTTGTAGAGCTTCGCGAGGAGCTGGTTCTTGCCCTCCAGCGCCGCTTCGACCTTCTGCGTGAGGATCGACTCGTCGTAGAGGTCCTGGACGCGGATGCCGACGCGGTTGATCTTGTCCGCGTAGGTCGGGCCGATGCCGCGGCCGGTCGTACCGATCTTGCGCTTGCCGAGGAAGCGCTCGCCGACCTTGTCGAGGGTGACGTTGTACGGCGTGATCAGGTGCGCGTTACCGCTGATCAGCAGCTTCGAGGTGTCGATGCCGCGCTCGTTCAGGCCGCGCAGCTCGGAGAGCAGGACGGCGGGGTCGACGACGACACCGTTGCCGATGACCGGGGTGCATCCGGGGGAGAGGATGCCGGAAGGGAGAAGGTGCAGCGCGTACTTCTGGTCGCCTACGACGACCGTGTGGCCGGCGTTGTTGCCACCCTGGTAGCGCACTACATAGTCAACGGATCCACCGAGCAGGTCGGTGGCCTTTCCCTTGCCCTCGTCACCCCACTGAGCTCCGAGCAGCACAAGAGCGGGCACAGGCGTACACCTCTTCCGGATGGGGCATGTCCAAGGTCAGGGGGCGTACGACGATGTACACCGCAGGCTGAGCCGTCGGACCGGTACCCCGGAATAGACGAAGGCCCTGGCGCAATAGCGCAAGGGCCTCTTGCACAAAGATGCTACCCGAGGAAGGACCGAGGTGTCGGCTCCAGAGCCCACCATGAGCCATGCGGGCGCGCCGGTCGGCGGCCTGCTCGTGCTCGTCGACCCGGTCGCCCGCCGTCTTGACGGCGAGTCCGTGCGAATCGCGAAGGATGTGTTGTCAGCGGGGGCGGCGGCGAAAATCTGTCTCCCCGATTCGCAGGAGGAATTTGCGCGGGCCCTCGCCCGCCGGGGTCATCGGCGGCCGGTCATCGTGGGCGACGACCGGGCGCTGGTCCGGGCCGTGGGGCTGTTGCACCGCGAACGGGGGCCGGTGGACCGGGCGCTCTCGCTGGTTGCGGTGGGGCCCGCGGGGTCGCTGGGGCTGGCCCGCTCGCTCGGCGTGCCGCTGTCGGCGGTGCTCGGGGCGCGGGCGGCGCTGGACGGGGTCCCGCGGCCGCGGGACCTGCTGGTCGACGACAGCGACGGGGTGGTGCTGGGCGGACTGCGGATCGCCGGCCCGCCGGCTGCGCGGCGCGGCGGCGCGTACCGCTCGCTGCTGCGGACCCTGCTGACCGGCCCGGCGGCGGCGCCGCACCGGCTGAGGGTGGAGGTCCAGGTGGACGGGGTGGTGCTCGCGGACGTGGACCAGCCCGTGGAGGACGTGGCGGTGCGGACGGGCGAGCGGGGCGGGCCGGCCGAGGTCGTCGTCCGGCTCGCGGGGGCCGCGCCGCTGACGGGGCGGGCCGAGGCGGTGACGGTGTCCGGGGCGGACTTCCGTTACCGCGCCGACCACGTCCTGACCGGCCCGGTCCGCCGCCGCACCTGGACCCGCCACCCGGCGGCCTGGGCCCTCACGCTGCCGCGCTGAGCCGGGCCCGCGCCGGGCCGGGCCCGCGGGCCGAGCCGGGCACGTGCCGGGGCCGGGCCCTCGGGCTGAGCCGGGCCCTCGGGCTGAGCCGGGCCCTCGGGCCGGGCTGGCTACCGGGGTGCCGGGCGTCCGGGGCGGGGGCCGGGCGCTGCCCGGTGCCCGCCCCGGAGGGGTTCCGTCAGCGGCCCGCCAGGTCGTTCGCGGCGGCTTCGATCAGGTCCGTCACCGGGCCCGGCCGGGAGGCCGGCGAGGCGTGCGGGGCGTCGAGCTCGATCGTCTTGCCGGGGTGACCGCGTCCCGGAACGCCGCCGGGGGCAGCTCCTGGCTGATCCCGCCGGGGCCCTCGCCCGCGTGGGGTGCGAACGCCGCGACGTAGAAGACCAGCCCGGCCACGTCCGGCAGGGTTCGGGGGTCCGTCGCCCTGCCCCCGCCAGGCAGACCCCCGGGCCCCCACCGCGGCTACGGCAGGTCGAGCGTGGCGCGGTGGGCGCGCCAGCGGTCCATCATCCCGAGCATCTCGCCCTGCAGGAACTCGAAGAACGCCGCCGTCTCCGCGATCCGCGCGCCCGCCGGGGAGCCCTCTCCGAGGCCGGCCGCGCCCTCGCGCAGGGTCTTCTCCCACAGGGTCAGGACCTGGTCCCGGCGGGTGAAGGTCTCGTACCAGAGCTCGTTGTGCAGGACGTACCGGTCGCGGCGGGAGCCCGGTTCGCGCTCCCGGCTGACCATGTTGACCTGCGTCAGGTAGGCGACGGCGCCCGATACCGCCGCCGGACTGATCTGGAGCGCCTCGCCCAGTTCCGCGGAGGTCATCGATCCCCCGTCGCTCGCGAGCAGCCGCGCGAAGACCCGGGAGGCCATGCGCTGCATGCCCGCCTCCGTCAGCTGCGCGGCGAACCGCTCCACGAAGCGGGATACCGCTTCCTCGTCCCGTACGTCCATTTCATCCGCCACCCTTCAGACTTTACGCGATTCCCGAGCTTCACAATTTTGTGAAAGTAGCGTACGTTCAGAAACATGACGAAGGCAATCAGCGTCGCCGGGCTCCACAAGGCGTTCGGCCGCACCCACGCACTGGACGGACTCGACCTCGACGTCACCGCGGGCGAGGTCCACGGGTTCCTCGGCCCCAACGGCGCCGGGAAGTCCACCACCATCCGGGTCCTGCTCGGCCTGCTGCGCGCCGATGCCGGGACCGTCAGCCTCCTCGGCGGCGACCCGTGGGCCGACGCGGTGGCGCTCCACCGCCGCATCGCCTACGTCCCCGGTGACGTCACCCTGTGGCGCAACCTCTCCGGAGGCGAGGTCATCGACCTCTACGGCCGGCTCCGCGGCGGCCTCGACCGGGCGCGCCGCACCGAGCTGCTGGAGCGCTTCGAACTCGACCCGACCAAGAAGGGCCGCACCTACTCCAAGGGCAACCGCCAGAAGGTCGCCCTGGTCGCCGCCTTCGCCTCGGACGTCGAGCTGCTGATCCTCGACGAACCCACCTCCGGCCTCGACCCGCTGATGGAGGAGGTCTTCCAGAGCTGCGTCGCCGAGGCCCGTGCCGCCGGCCGCACCATCCTCCTCAGCAGCCACATCCTGAGCGAGGTCGAGACCCTCTGCGACCGCGTCAGCATCATCCGCGCCGGCCGCACCGTGGAGACCGGCACCCTCGCCGAACTGCGCCACCTCACCCGTACGTCGATCACGGCCGAACTCGCCGGACCGCCGAACGGCATCGCGCACCTGCCCGGCGTGTACGACGTCGACGTGCGCGGCCTGAAGGTCAGCTTCCAGGCCGACACCGACAAGCTGGACGCCGTGCTGCGCTCGCTCACCGCCTCGGGCGTGCGGTCGCTGACCTCGACCCCGCCCACCCTCGAAGAGCTCTTCCTCCGCCACTACACGACCGCTGACGAGGCGAACGCACGATGAAACGACAACTGGCGGGCACCGGCGCGCTGCTCCGGCTGGCCCTGCGCCGCGACCGCGTGATGATGCCGGTGTGGGTGCTCGTCACCGGCCTGTTGGTGGTGAGCATGCCCGGTTCACTCGAAAAGGTGTACGGCACCGCCGCCGAACGCGCCGGGCTCGCCTCCTCGATGAACGCCAACGGCTCCATGCGCGCCCTGTACGGGCCCGTCTTCGCCGACTCCCTCGGCGCGCTGACCTCCTGGCGCATGGGCGTCTACGGCGCCGTCCTCGCCGCCGTGATGAGCCTGATCATCGTCATCCGGCACACCCGCGAGGAAGAGGAGACGGGCCGCCAGGAAATGCTGTCCGCCGCCATGGTGGGCCGCCGGGCCCCGCTGACCGCGGCGCTGCTCGCCGCCCTCGTCGCCAACGCGTGCGTCGTCCTGCTCGTCGCGGGCGGACTCGCGGGGCAGGGCGGGCCCGGCGCCCTCGTGCTCGGCCTGGCCATCGGCGGCGCCGGTCTGCTGTTCGCGGGGATCGCGGCCATCGCCGCCCAGCTCACCGAGAGCGCCCGCGCCGCCAAGGGGCTCACCTCCGCCGTCCTCGGCGCCGCCTTCGTACTGAAGGCCGCCGGCGACGCCGGTACGCCGGACGGCGCCTCCGTCCTGACCTGGATCTCCCCGCTCGGCTGGGTGGAGAACGCCCGCGCCTTCGCCGCCGAACGCTGGTGGGTGCTCCTCCTGCTCGTCGCCGCAGCGGCGCTCACGACCGGTGCCGCGTACCTGCTCTCGGGCCGCCGCGACCTGGGCATGAGCTTCCTGCCCGCCCGGCCCGGACCGGCCGAGGGCCGGCTCGGCACGGCCGGGGCCCTTGCCTGGCGGCTCCAGCGCGGCAGCCTCATCGGCTGGGGCGCGGCCTTCCTCGTCGCCGGGCTCGTCTTCGGCGGCATGGCGGACGGCGCCGCCGACGTGGTCGGCGGCAACGAGAAGACCCGTCAGATCATCGAGCGGATGGGCGGCCAGAGCGGGCTCACCGACGCCTTCCTCGCCGCGATGGCCGGACTGCTCGGCATGATCGCCGCGCTCTACGTGGTCTCCTCCGTGCTGCGTCTGAGCGGTGAGGAGAGCGCGCAGCGCGCCGAACCGCTGCTCTCCAACGCCGTCGGGCGACTGCGCTGGGCCGGCGGTCACCTCGCCGTCGCGTTCGGCGGCTCGGCCGTGATCCTGCTGCTGGCCGGGCTCGGACTGGGCATCGGGCACGGCCGGGACGTCGGTGCGGCGGTGGGCGCCTGCCTCGTGCAGCTCCCGGCGGTGTGGCTGCTCGGCGCCCTGGCGGCGCTGCTGCACGGCGCGCTCCCGAAGTACGCGGTCGCGGGCTGGGCCGTCGCCGGAGTCGCGCTGGCCCTCGGCTGGATCGGCCCGGCGCTCGACCTCCCCCAGTCGGTCATGAACGTCTCGCCCTTCACCCACCTGCCCAAGCTCCCCGGCCCGGAGGCCCTCGACTGGGCCCCGCTGCTGACCCTGACCGTCCTCGCGGGGGCGCTGGTCGCGGCAGGGCTGGGCGCGCTGCGGCGCCGGGACCTGACGGCGTAGCCGCGGGCGCAGACCGCGAGGGGGCCCGGGCCCCGGCCGCCAGGCCGGACCCGGGCCCCCTTCGTCAGCACTCCACGATCAGTTCGCGCAGGCCCCGGATGACGTAGCCCTCCCCCCACTGCGGCTCCCTGACCAGGCGCAGGGGTGGGAGCGCCGGGTCGAGGAGGGCGCCGAAGGAGGCCGCGAGCTCCAGCCGGGCCAGGGGCGCCCCCAGGCAGTAGTGGATCCCGGCGCCGAAGGTCAGGTGCGGGTTGTCGGCGCGCGAGAGGTCCAGCGCGTCCGGGTTCTCGAAGCGTGCCGGATCCCGGTTGGCAGAACCGAACAACAGTGCGACTTCGGAGCCGCGAGGGATCGGGGTGTCCCCGATCAGGATGTCGTCGAGCACCCAGCGCTCGAACATCTGGAGAGGCGTGTCGAAGCGCATGAGTTCATCCACAGCTGTGGACAACTTTTCGGGATCCGCCGCTCCCGGGTCCGCGCGCAGCCGCGCGAGCTGCTCGGGATTGCGGAACAGGGCCCACCAGCCGTTGACCGTCGCGTTGACGGTCGCCTCGTGTCCGGCGTTCAGCAGGAGGACACAGGTGGAGATCATCTCCTGCTCGCTGAGCCGGCCCTCCTCATCGTGGGCGGCGATCAGGCCGGAGATCAAATCCGAGCCGGGCCGCTTGCGCCGCTCTCCGATCAACTCCCGCAGGTACGCGCTGAACTCCACGCTCGCGGTCACCGCGCGCCGGGCCGTCTCCGGGTCCGGCCGGAGCTCGAACATCCCGCAGATGTCCGCCGACCAGGGCCGCAACAGCCCCCGGTCCGCCTCCGGGACACCCAGCAGCTCCGCGATCACCGCCACCGGCAGCGGCTCGGCGACGGCGGTCAGCAGGTCCCCGCCCCCCGCCCGGCGCAGCCCGTCCGCCAACTCCCGGGCCAGCCGCTCCACCGCGGGAGCGAGCCGCTCCACGGTGCGCGGGGTGAACGCCTTCGCCACCAGCCGCCGCACGCGCGCGTGAGCGGGATCCTCCAGGTCCAACAGGCCGTTCCCGTTGAGCACGTGGAAGGGCTCGTGCTCCGGCGGCGGCGCCTCCCGGCCGAACTCCTCGTGGCTGAACCGGTGCAGGTAGGTCCGCCCCAGCCGCCGGTCCCGCAACAGGGCGCTCACATCGGCGTAGTGCGGAACCAGCCACTGCCCGGTCGCCTGCGACCACACGGCCCGCCCCTGCTCCCGCAGCTCCCGGTAGGCGGGGTACGGATCGGCGACGAACTCGGCATCCCACGGATCAAAGCCCATCCCCGCAGACTAGCCCCGCCCCACCGGGAACCCCCGGACCCGCCCCGGAACCCCACCCCCTCCCGACAAGCCCCCCGACACCCCCCCCCACGGAACCCGGCCCGAACGTGACCCGGCCCGTCCCGGCCCGGACGAAACCCGGCCCGTCCCTGTCCCCGTCCCCGGCCCGGACCCGGCCCGAACGCGGCCCGTCCCCGGCCCGGACGGCCCGGACGGGGCCTAAGACGGCGTCACCAGCCGGGTCTCGTAGGCGAACACCGCCGCCTGCGTCCGGTCCCGCAGGCCCAGCTTCACCAGGATCCGGCTCACGTGCGTCTTGATCGTGGACTCCGCGACCAGCAGCCGGTCCGCTATCTCCCCGTTGGACAGGCCCTGCGCGATCAGCACCAGCACCTCCGTCTCCCGCTCCGTCAGCTCCGGCACCCCCGCCGGGTCGGCGGCCCGCGGGGCCTGCGCCAGCTTCGAGAACTCCACGATCAGCCGCTTCGTCACCGAAGGGGCCAGCAGCGCCTCACCGGACGCCACCACCCTTACCCCTTCCGCCAGCTGACGGGCCGACGCGTCCTTCAACAGGAACCCCGAAGCCCCCGCCCGCAGCGCCTGGTACACGTACTCGTCGAGGTCGAAGGTCGTCAGGACCAGCACCTTCGCGTCCGCGTCGGCCGCCACGATCTTCCGTGTCGCCTCCAGGCCGTTCATCTCAGGCATCCGGATGTCCATCAACACCACGTCGGGCCGCAGGGCCGCCACCTGCGCGATGGCCTGCCGGCCGTCGACGGCCTCGCCGACGACCTCGATGCCCTCCATCGCGTTCAGCAGGACGGAGAAGCCCTCGCGGACCATCATCTGGTCGTCGACGATCAGCACCCTGATCGTCATACCGGGTCCTCCTCCGACTGCGGTCGGCTGCGCACCGGTATGAACACCGCCACCTCGTACCCGCCCGAAGGGTTCTCCCCGGCCGTCATCTCCCCTTCCAGCATGGCCACCCGCTCCCGCATCCCGGTGATCCCGTGCCCGGCCCCCGGCGAAGGCGGCACGTCCCCGACGGCCGGGCCGTTGACGACCCTTATCCCCACGCCACCCAGCACGTACGACACCTCGACCTCCGCCGACGATCCCGGCGCGTGCCGCAGGCTGTTGCTCAGGGCCTCCTGGATGATCCGGTACGCCGACAGCTCCACTCCCTGCGGCAGCTCGCGCACCGCACCCGTGACGGTCTTCTCCACGCGCAGCCCGGCCTCCCGCACATTGGCGAGCAGCCCGTCCAGCGCGGCCAGCGTCGGCTGCGGGGCATCGGGCGCCTCGTAGTCCGCGGACCGCACCACCCCCAGTACCCGGCGCAGCTCCGTCAGGGCCGCCACCGCGTTCTCCCGGATGGTGACGAACGCCGCCTCCAGCTCCGGCGGCGGATTCTTCACCCGGTACGGAGCCGCCTCCGCCTGGATCGCCACCACCGACATGTGGTGAGCGACCACGTCGTGCAGCTCCCGCGCGATGGTCGTCCGCTCCTCCAGCAACGTCCGCCGGTCCCGCTCGAACGCCGTCACCTCCAGCACCGCCGTGACCTCCTGCCGGGCCTCCCGGCGGGTGTTGCGCACCGTCACCAGCAGCAGCGCCACCGCCGAGGCGAAGGCCATCGGCGCGATGCTGCCCGCGCGATCCGCGCCGAACAGGATCTGCACGGTCGTCCCGAAGAGCACGGTGACGACCCACATCCAGCCGGCCACCCGGGGCCTGGAACGCAGCCCGACGAAGACCATCACGGCGAGGTAGCCGACGAAGGTGCCCGGGGACCAGGGCCAGGTGAAGATCCGGTCCTGCAACACCGAGAGCACGACCGTGGCCGCCAGCGCCGCCCAGAAGGCCCCCAGGGGCCGCACCAGGGTCATCAGCACCGGCGCCGCGGCCACCAGCCCCGCCAGGGTGAGCGGGGTCGGCGCCATGCCGTGCATCCCGCTGGTGCTCGCCAGCAGGACCACGAAGAACGCCGTCACCACCACTGCCGCGTGTGGCAGATAGGCGGCCCGGTACCGTATCCGCTCCGGCAGGCGGCGGACGATCGGCCCGTCCGTCCGCATCGGGGCGAGTGGCCGGTAGGCGAAGGCATCCGTGAGCATGTCGTCACGCAGGCTCTGCATCAGGCCCGAAGCCAGCCTCAGTTCGGGCGGTCGGGGAGCGGCCCCGGTGGTCGTCTGGGTCATGCTCAAACCGTAGGCCGCCTCCCCACTGGTCCGCGTCGGCGCAGAAGGGGATTTCCGGGGGTCCCCCGCAAGTACTACGCGGCATCCTCAGTAGCCCGCAGGACGGACCAGACCCGTCTCGTACGCGAATACCGCGGCCTGCGTCCGGTCGCGCAGACCCAGCTTCACGAGGATCCGGCTCACATGGGTCTTCACCGTCTGCTCGGCCACGGTCAGATGCCCGGCGATCTCCGCGTTGGACAGCCCCTGGGCGATCAGCGACAGCACCTCCGTCTCCCGTTCCGTCAGCTCGTCGATCCGGGCCCGGGACGGCGCCCGCGGGGCCCCCATCCGGGAGAACTCGGTGATCAGCCGCTTCGTGATGTTCGGCGACAGGAGGGCCTCGCCGGCGGCCACCACCCGCACCGCCTCGGCGAGCTGGTCCGCCGAGGCGTCCTTCAGCAGGAAGCCGGAGGCGCCCGCGCGCAGCGCCTCGTACACGTACTCGTCGAGGTCGAAGGTGGTCAGCACCAGCACCTTCACCCTCGACTCCGGCACACCGGTGATGATCGAGGTGGCCTCGATGCCGCCCATGCCGGGCATGCGGATGTCCATCAGCACTACGTCCGGACCGAGTTCGGCGACCTTCGCCACCGCGTCGGCGCCGTCCACGGCCTGCCCGACCACCTCTATGTCGGGCTGCGCGTTCAGGAGGACGGTGAAGCCCTGCCGGACCATCATCTGGTCGTCGGCGATCATCACCTTGATCGGAGTGCTCATGCGTCCTTCTTCGTCTCGGAGGAGCCGCCCGGCGGGTCCATGGGGAGGACCGCGCTCACCTCGTACCCGCCACCGGGACGCGGCCCGGCGGCCAGCTCGCCCCCCAGCATGCCCGCCCGCTCCCGCATGCCGAGCAGCCCGTGCCCGGCACCCACGGACGGCGGGGCGGCCCGGGAGGGCGCCGAGTTCGCGACGCACAGGTGCAGTTCGCGCGGCCCGTAGGCGACACCGACCTCGACCCGCGAACCCGGCGCGTGCCGAAGGCAGTTGCTCAGCGCCTCCTGGACGATCCGGTACGCGGTCAGCTCGACCCCCGGCGCCAGGGGCCGCCGTATCCCCGCCACCTCGGTGATGACGTCCAGCCCGGCCCCCCGCACGTTGTCCACGAGGCCGTCCAGCTCCGCGAGGGTGGGCTGCGGATGCTGCGGCGCGGCAGGATCACCGGGCTGCTCGGACCGCAGCACCCCCAGGACCCTGCGCAGTTCCGTCAGAGCCTCCAGGGCGTTCTCCCGGATCCCGGCGAGGTTCTCCTTCAGTTCCTCCGACGGGTTCTCCACCAGGTGCGGGGCGACCTGGGCCTGGATGGAGATCACCGACATGTGGTGGGCCACCACGTCGTGCAGCTCACGGGCGATCCGGCTGCGCTCCTCCAGCAGGGTCCGCCGGGCCCGTTCCTCCTCGGTCAGGGTCTCCTGGACGACGAGCTGCCCCCGGGCGAGCCGCACCGCGCGCAGTGAATACCCCAGGAGCCCCACGATGCCGAAGACCAGGCTGGACGTGAAGAAACTGGTGGAGCTGTGATCCGGTTTGAAGAGCAGCTCGGCCGCCGCCGAGAGGCCGACGGGGACGGTGACGACCGCTACGGTGGCCCGCGGCGGCACGCGCAGGGCGGCCAGCAGGATCAGCGGTGCCAGGGCGAAGAACCCGGCGGGCATCCACGGCCAGGACTGGCCCTGCCCCACGTTGGAATGGATCGTCCAGGCGATCAGGCCGGCCGCGAGCAGGCCCAGCCACCAGGCGACGATCGGACGCGACAGCGCCACCGCGATGGGCACCCCGGACATGAGGGCCAGCACCAGCGAGGGCCCGCCGGTGACCTGGTAGTGCGACAGCTGCTCGTTGGTGAGGAAGCAGAAGAGCACGGCCAGGTAGAGCACCACCGCGTGCGGCAGCCGGGCCAGCCACCGGGGCCTGGACATCCGGGGGAGCGGATCCCGGCGCAGGGTCAACAGCTCACTGACCACACGGCCCTTGGCGAGGAGGGCGGTGTCCGCCCGGGATGCGCGTTGTTCGGTCACGCGGATCACCCTAAACACGGCCGGCCTCCTCGAACCGGGCCGCCCGAGACACCGGCACCCGCGGTGCCGCGGAGATCACGGCCATGCGCGTGGTGCGGGCGGCCCGAGGCTGCTCGTGGACCCGGAAGGCTGACCAGCAGACGGTCAGGGCGGCCGCGAACACCGGCAGCCACAGCAGCCGCGCGAAGATCCAGCCGACCGAGCCGGGCGTGGTGTGGAGTCCGGGCAGATCGGTGGAGAACAGCAGCCCGACGGCGGTCACGCACATCATCGAGGTCTGGTGCCACAGGAAGACGGTCATCGCGGACAGGTTCAGCAGGGCCACCTTCGCCCAGGTGCGGGGCCGCCTCATGACCCGGGCAAGCGGTCCGCGCGCCAGCAGAGCCAGCCCGCACTGGGCCAGGCCGAAGGCGACGGCGGCCAGCGTCGGCGGGTTCAGGTTGGACACGGCGGCCCCCGGGACCCCCACCATGGAGGCCGGGTACCCGCCCCAGACAATCAGCGCGGCGGTGGCGACCCCGCCGCCGACCAGCAGGAACAGGGACTGCCGGCGCCGGGAGAAGGCCCCCCGGGACCAGGCCGCCCCCAGGGTGTAGGGGACGAGCCAGCCGGCCGCGACATTGACCCAGCCGATCCACTCCGGCCCGCCGAAGCCGAACCGCCACGCGTCCACCCCGGCCACCACGGCCAGTGGCCACAGCGGACTGATCCGTGCGACGAGCGGGGTCGCCGCGGTGAGCGCGGCGAACACCAGCAGGAACCACAGGGGCGACCACACCAGCTTGAGCAGCGTCCGCACGGTCTCCGGCGCGGCGCCGCCCAGCAGCAGCCCGCCCGCCACGACCGCCCACAGCGTCAGCACCGCGGCCACCGGCCGGAACAGCCGCCCGAGGCGCTGTCGGACCCAGGCGCCGTACGAGACTCCGCGCGCCTTCGCCGAGGCATGGCCCTGGGCGGCGACATGACCGCCGACCAGGAAGAACACGGCCAGGGTCTGGAACACCCAGGACACCGGGGCCAGCCAGGGCATGACGGCCAGCGGGCTCGCCCCGTGCAGGCTGCCGTCGGTGACGGTCAGGGCGGTGACCAGCCAGTGGCCCAGTACCACCCCGAGGATCGCGAAGGCCCGCAGGGCGTCCACGGACCGGTCCCGGTGGGCCGGAGTCGCGCTGTCGACGCGGTCCGCGAGGGCGGACCAGCGGGTGCGGAGCTCACGCATGCGAGGCCTCCTGGCGGGTGGGGGAGGCGACGGACCCGGTGATTCCACCGGGGCCGGCGGCCGGGCCGACGACGATGCGGGCCAGGCTGTCCAGGGACTCCGTGCCGGGCTTGAGGTAGTCGCTGTGTCCGGCGGTGCCCGCCGCGAAGAGGCGGGCACCGAAGGCAAGATCCACCGGGTCGGTACCGAAGCCGAGACCGACGAAGCGGACGTGGGGAACCCCGCTGATCCAGTCCCCGCTGCCCCGTCCGGCCCACACCCGCGCCCCGGTCGGCATCCGGTCGGCGGACCGCAGCCCCGTGCCGGGGCTCCCGTACAGCACGACATCGCTCACACGGGGTCCGGTCTCGGTCCGGGCGCAGACCACCGAGCCGTACGAGTGGCACAGCAGGGAGATCCGGGCGTCGACGCCGGCCATCTCCCCCAACCGGGCCAGGAACGGCCCCAGCTCGGCGGCCGCCTCCTCGGCGCGGGCGGCCGTCAGGACCGTGGTGCTGACCGTTCCCGGGGTGTCGTACCCGAGCCACGCGACCACCGCGGAGCGGGGATGCTCCCGCTGGAGCCGCTCCTGGAGGGAGCGCGCACCGTCACGGAAGCGCTGGTAGGTGTCCAGCGTCGTGTCCGAGCCGGGCACCAGGACGGCGATCCGGTCGGCGGTGCCCAGATCGCCCAGCACCTCTATGGCACGCCCCTGCCCCCGGCCGTCGAAGGTCAGGAACTGCGCCCCGCCCTCCTGCCCCGGCGCGGCGGCCGCCATCGTCCGCAGCTTCTCGGCGCGGCCGGTCCGCCCCGCGTCCCGAGCCATGCGCGAGGCCTCGCCGATCGCGGCGAGGTTCGCCGCGTAGCGGCTCTGTACCGTCGCGGACGGGGCGAAGGACGCCGGGACGGGCGCGGGAACCTTCGGCGAGGCCGCCGCGGACACGGGGACCACGACGGCCGCGGCGACGAGGCCGGCCAGCAGAGTGCGGCGGATGCGGCTGCCCATGGTCATGGCGTGCCCTTCTTCCCTGACTTCGTCGGAAGAGCGGGCAATCACCCGCTCTCCCAACGAAGTTAGGAATCAGCACCCTTGGTCGGCGTCACGCTCCGGAGCGGCCTTTCCTCGTAGCTCTCAGGTATGACAGGCACTACCTCAGAGCCAACCGGACGCCCCGGCCACCCACCGGGAGCCGACAGGGAGTCGGCAGGGAGCCGACCCCTGGCCCCGACCCCAAGGGCCGCTCACCACCGCTGCGTTAGGGTCCGTGACATGAACGAGAACGACTGGAGGCGCGACCGCATAGGCAGCGCGCACCGGGGCGAGAACCCCACCGTCCTGCGCCGCCTCGACTCGGGGTTCGCGGCCATCGGGGACCGGCAGTTCCTGCCCGGCTACTCGGTCCTGCTGACCGACGACCCGGCCGTGACCCGCCTCTCCGAGCTGCCCCGGCCCCGCCGCATCGCCTACCTCACTGACCTGGAGCGCCTCGCCGAGGCCGTGGAGCGCGCCTGCGCCCGCCTCGACCCGGCCTTCCGCCGCGTGAACATCGAGATCCTGGGCAACACCGACCCCTACCTCCACGCCCACATCTGGCCCCGCTACGACTGGGAGCCCGCCGACCTCGTCGGGATGCCGGTCTGGCTCTACGAGGACGAGGAGTGCTGGCGCGGCGAGCGCCACGCCCTGGCGCCCCGGCACGACGGGCTGCGCGCCGCCATCGCGGGGGAGCTGGAGACCCTCCTCGGGTAGCAGCCCGTCCAGCCCTCGGCCCCTCCGGCCCTCCCTCCCCGGAGCTACGCCGCCGAGGTCGCCACGCGCACCCCGAAGCCGATCAGCACGACCCCCGTCGCCCGGTCCATCGTCCGGCGGACGCGCGGGCGCGTGAAGAACCGCCGGGCGTGCGACAGGACGTAGACGTACGTGCTCAGCCAGAGCAGGGTCAGCAGCACGTGGACCAGGACGAGGAGCGCCATCCCCACCGCCGGGCGCAGGCCGTGCGGCGCGAGGGTGGGCAGCAGCCCGGTGTAGAACACGGCGATCTTCGGATTGAGGGCGTTGCTGACCAGGCCGGTCCGCCAGGCGCTCCCGCTCCCGCCGCCGGCACCGCTCGCGGCCCCGTCGGGGCCGCCCTCCGGGCTGCCCCCCGGGCGGCGCAGGGACTGGATGCCGAGGAAGCACAGGTACGCCGCGCCCGCGAGCTTGACCACCAGGTAGACCTCGGCCGAGGCGGCGAGCAGCGCGGCGAGACCGGCCACGGTCAGGGCGCCCCAGAGCAGCAGCCCGGCGGCGATCCCGCCGACGGTGCGCAGCCCGTCGGCCCGCCCCCGTGAGACGGCCCGCCGGGTGACGATGGCCATGTCGGGGCCGGGGACGAGGGTGAGCAGGGCCAAGACGCCGGTAGCCGCGGCGAGTTGCGTGAGCACACGGCTCAGTCTGCCACCAGCGGTTCGACGTAAACGGCTCTCCAGCGGGGCGCGGGGTCTTGTCCAGGGCTGGTCCAGTACTCCCTCGCGCCGACGATCTCCCCGTCGCGCACGGTCCACAGGGAGACGGCCCGGTAGACGACGTGCTCCTCGGGTATCTCCACCTCGGTGACGACGAGGTCCCCGTCCGCGAGGATGCGCAGCACCTCGACCGCGCCGAGGGACCTCTCGTCGTCCGCGGAGTCGTCCCCCTCGTTGCGGAGCACGGCGACGAAGTTGGCCCTGCCGACGATGCGCTCGCCGCTGACCGGCCACTCGATGACCGCGTCCTCGGCGATGAGCGCGGCCACGCCGTCCCAGTCGCGTGCCTCGATCCGCTCCCACAGTTGTGCCACTACCTTCAACGGCTCCATGTGCCGCAGTGTGCGATGGGCTCCTCGTACGCAACAAGCTTTGCTTGCAGTCTTATTGACTTCGACACAATCGGCTGCCGACTACTCCCGGTGATACGTGAGAGGGGGGTTCGATCCCCCTTCCAGCTCACGCCGCAGGGTCCCGTCGGGCAGCAGCCGCAGCCGGCTCCGGCCGCCGGGAGTGCAGGTGGGAGGGGTTCCGGAGACGAGGGTGGAGGCGTCGAGCTCCACCGGGTCGGGGGCGCCGCGCAGGGTGGCCCGCCAGGAGCAGGAGTAGCCGGGATCGTCCACCCGCAGGGTCATCACGGGCTCGCCGACCCCGCCGGGGGTGAGGTCCAGGCGCCAGATCGCGCTGCCGGAGGCGGCCCGCCAGGTGCCGGCGTAGGACTGGGGGAGGCGGGCGGCCGGGTCACTGCCGGCGGAGGTTCCGGTTCCGGGGTCCTTGGGGTCCGCGGGGCCCGCCCCGGTGGGCGGGGACGGGGCGGAGGCGGTGACCGCCGGGCCCGGAGGGAGGGGATCCGGCTCGCTGCTCATCACCGCGTACACCGTGCCGCCCGCCGCGGCCGCGACCACGACGGCGACGGCCACCAGGAAGGCGGTCGACGCCGGGTGGGGCCGGGGCGCCGGTTCGGCGGGCGGCCCGTAGGAGTACGACGGGGGCAGGGGCAGGGCCGGCGGCGGGGGCGCCACTGCGGTGGGGGTCGGGAGGACGACGTGCCGCGGACCGGAGTCCTCGCGGTCGAGGAGCTGTACGGCGTGCCGTCCGAGCCGGTCCACGAGCGGCGCCGGAAGCCACGGTTCCAGGGCGCGCCCGTCCGCCACCGTGCCGCCCGCCCCGACCCGGTCCAGGACCGCCGCGGGATCGGGGCGCGCCGCGGGGTCCTTGCGCAGGCAGTCCGCGACCAGTTCCCGCAGTTCGGCCGGTACGCCGTCCAGCTCGGGTTCCGCTTCCACGATGCGCAGCAGCAGCCCCGCGGCCCCGCCGGGGTGTTCCGCGTCGCCGAAGGGCAGCCGCCCGGTGGCCGCGTAGGCCAGTACGGCGCCGAGGCAGAAGACGTCGCAGGCCGGTGTGACCGCCTCGCCGCGGACCTGCTCGGGAGCCATGAACCCGGGTGAGCCGACCAGTTCCCCCGGCCGCGTCAGACCGGCGTCGCGGGTGTCGAGCGGGCGGGCGATGCCGAAGTCGATGACGCGGGGCCCGTCGAGGGTGAGCAGGACGTTGGACGGTTTCAGGTCGCGGTGGATGAGGCCGGCCCGGTGGATGTCCTGGAGGGCGTACGCGAGCCCGGCGGCCAGGACCAGCACGGTACGGGTGGGAAGGGGGCCGAAGTCATGCGCCACGGCCTGGCGCAGGCTCGGCCCGGCGATGTACCCGGTGGCGAACCAGGGGACTTCGGCCTCGGTGTCGGCGTCGAGGACGGGAGCGGTCCACGCGCCGCCGACCCGGCGGGCGGCCGCGACCTCCTGGCGGAACCGGGCGCGGAACTCCTCGCGGAGGGCGAGTCCGGGGTGGACGAGCTTGACCGCGACGGTGCGGCCGCGGTCGGACCGGGCGAGGTAGACCTGGCCCATGCCGCCGGCGCCGAGGCGGGACAGGACGCGGTACGGGCCGACGTGTTGGGGGTCGGCGGGGTGCAGCGGTTCCATCGGCGGGTGGTCCTTCCCCCGGGGGCGGGCCGACGGGCCGAGCGTAGTTCGCTCCGCGGGGGAGGGGGAGTATCGCGCAGGTCCGGTCCGCGCGGAGCCGACCGCTGCGCGGAGCCGGAGGCGTTGCGGTGCGGCTCAGAGCCCCCCGGACCTCCGGACCTCCGGCCCCCCGGACCCGCGCCTCAATCGCCGGCGGGGCTGGACTCCGGTTCGGCGGGGCCGGAATCGGAGCCGGATTCGTGTGCGGTGATGGTGGTCAAGGCCGCCGAGAGGCGGTTCAGGACGCGGGTCGTCTCGGCGAAGGCCTCGTCGCCCAGCTCCGCCGCCAGACGGGTGGCCAGGTCTGCGTGGCCCGGGTCGATGCGGGCGATGGCGGCGCGCCCCTCCTGCGTCGGGCGCAGCAGCTTCGCGCGGCGGTGGGCCGGGTTCGGGGCGTACGCGGCGAGGCCCTTGGCCACCAGCAGGTCCGCCACCCGCTGCACGCTCTGCCGGGTGATCCCCATGGCCCGCGCGATGCCCGCCACCGGCAGCGGCTCGCGCAGCACGGCCCCCAGGACCTGCCACCAGGCCGCCGTCAGCCCGGCCGGGCGGGCCAGTTCCTCCGACAGTGCGAGGAACTGCCCGTTGAGGTGGAAGACGCCGAGCGCCGTGCCGCTCAGCAGGTCCTGCCGCTCCCGCAGCGAGAGCGGAGGCCGCGGCTCAGGCATCTCCGGCCTCCGCCGCGGCCATCAGCACCGGGTAGGCGCTCGCGTCGGAGTCGTGGAACAGCCGGTACCAGGCGTCCAGTACGTCCGGCCCGTAGACGCCGAGCCGCGCGAATACCTCGCGGGCGAAGGCCACCGGCTCGGTCGGGCCCGCCGTGATCAGGTCGCCGTCGGTGACGGCGTCGGCCTCCACGTAGTGCGCGGCTCCCCCGTACCCCGGCTGCTGTGCCAGGTGGAAGGAAGCCGCGCCGGTGTGGGCGCGCCCGTCCAGGAGGCCCTCGCGGGCGAGGCCGGCAGTGGCCCCGCAGATCGCCGCGACCGGGACCCCGGCCGCCAGGAACGCGCGGGCCTTCGCGGCGAACGGGGCCAGCTCGTCGCCCGTCTCCCAGAGCGAGGCGCCGGTCAGGATCAGCAGCGAGGAGTCCTCGGGGCGCAGGTCCGCGAGGGCCAGGTCGGGCTGGATCCGGATCCCGCCCATCGTGGTGACCGGCAGCCCGGCGGCGGCGCCGACCGTACGGACCGTGTGGCCGCGCTGGGCGAGGTGCGCCGTGGTGTGGCCGGTCTCCCAGTCCGCGTACGTGTCGTAGACCGCGAGGTGGACGGGCTTGGACCCGGGCCGGGGCCCGCTCGGGGTTCCGCTCATGGTGCTCGCCTCCGGATCGCGAGGAGTCTCTGACGAGAGCTTATGACAAGAGGCTGTCATCATGAAAGTGTGCTGTCAATGTTCGGTCCCGGCAGACAGACTGCCGAGGGCGGGCGCCCACCCCCATACAGTCCGCCGATATCCCTTCCGACCTGCGCACTTCTAGCGTGACGGCATGACCCCTCATGTCACCGGTGCGGCCGTCAAGGCCGCCGACCGCGCTCACGTCTTCCACTCGTGGTCCGCCCAGGCCCTGATCGACCCGCTGGCCGTCGCCGGGGCCGAGGGCTCGTACTTCTGGGACTACGACGGGAACCGCTTCCTCGACTTCTCCTCCCAGCTGGTCAACACCAACATCGGCCACCAGCACCCCAAGGTGGTCGCCGCGATCCAGGAGCAGGCCGCCCGGCTCTGCACCCTCGCGCCCGGTTTCGCCGTGGACGTCCGTTCCGAGGCCGCACGCCTCATCGCCGAGCGCACCCCCGGTGACCTGGACAAGATCTTCTTCACCAACGGCGGCGCCGAGGCCGTGGAGAACGCCGTACGGATGGCCCGGCTGCACACCGGCCGCCAGAAGGTGCTGTCCACGTACCGCTCGTACCACGGCGCCACCGCCGCCGCGATCAACCTGACCGGTGACCCGCGCCGCTGGCCCTCCGACACGGCCGCCGCCGGGGTCGTGCACTTCTGGGGCCCGTTCCTCTACCGCTCGCCCTTCCACGCGACGACCGAGGCCGAGGAGTGCGAGCGCGCCCTCGCCCACCTCGCCGACACCATCGCCTTCGAGGGCCCGGCGACCATCGCCGCGATCATCCTGGAGTCGGTGCCGGGAACCGCCGGGATCATGACCCCGCCGGCCGGGTACCTCGCCGGGGTGCGCGAGCTCTGTGACCGCAACGGCATCGTCTTCATCCTCGACGAGGTCATGTCGGGCTTCGGCCGCACCGGCAAGTGGTTCGCCGCCGAGCACTGGGACGTCACCCCGGACCTGATCACCTTCGCCAAGGGCGTGAACAGCGGATACGTGCCGCTGGGCGGCGTGGCCATCTCCGCCGCCATCGCCGAGACCTTCGCCACCCGCCCCTACCCGGGCGGACTGACCTACTCCGGTCACCCGCTGGCCTGCGCCGCCGCCGTCGCGACGATCAACACGATGGAGGAGGAGGGCATCGTCCAGAACGCCGCCCGCATCGGCGCCGAGGTGATCGCCCCGGGCCTGGCCGCGATCGCCGAGCGGCACCCGTCCGTCGGCGAGGTGCGCGGGCTCGGCACCTTCTGGGCGCTGGAACTCGTACGGGACAAGGAGACGCGCGAGCCGCTCGTCCCGTACAACGCGGCCGGTGCCGCGAACGCGCCGATGGCCGAATTCGCGGCGGCCTGCAAGGCCTCCGGTCTGTGGCCGTTCGTGAACATGAACCGGACGCACGTCGTCCCGCCCTGCACGGTCACGGAAACCGAGGCCAAGGAGGGTCTGGCACTCCTCGACGAGGCCCTTGCGGTCGCGGACCGGCACACCGTGGGCGCGTAGTACGACGGAGGCCGGACGGTAAGTCGTCCGGATAACGGTCGGTATATCCGTATATCGGCCGCAGAACCGATCGGTTTCAGCCGCGCTGCCTGGCCTAAGGTGTCCGAAGATCTACGGAGGAGACGGACCCCTATGCCAGGCAGCGGAAGCGGAGCTGTCACCCGCAACACACTTCGGCAGCAGATCGCGGACGCGCTGCGCGACGAGGTGCTCGCGGGTCGTCTGCCGCCGGGGACCGAGTTCACGGTCAAGCAGATAGCCGAGCAGTACGAGGTCTCCGCGACCCCGGTGCGCGAAGCGCTGGTCGACCTCTCGGCCCAGGGGCTGCTGGAGTCGGTCCAGCACCGCGGGTTCCGGGTGCGGACCTACACCATCGACGACTTCCGGGGCATGATCGAGGCCCGCACGCTGATCCTCGACGGCGTCTTCCGCTGCCTCGTCGAACGCGGCGTCGCGCCCGGCGCGGCCGAGATGCTGGTGTCGGTGCGCCGCCGCGGCGAGGAAGCGCGCAGGGCCGCCCAGAGCGGCTCGCTCGAAGTGCTCATCGGCTACGACCTGCGGTTCTGGCGGGAGCTCAGCGGGCTGGTCGGCAACCCGTACATCTCCGAGTTCCTGCACCGGATCCGGATCCAGTGCTGGGTCTTCTCCGTACCGCACCTCCAGGGGTCGCCGGAGCTGCGGACCGCGCTGTGGGACGGGCACAACGAGCTGGTCGACGCCGTGACACTGGCCGACGCCGAAGAGGTGCGGCGCCTCGTGCGCGCGTACAACCAGCACGGTCTGGACTGGGCCGCCGGGCTCTGAGGGGCCGCCCCGGCCGCTCCCGGTCCCGCCCGCCCGCCGTCCCGGGTTCTCCCGGGTTCTGCGCACCCCTTCGCGGAGGGTGTTCGGAGCACTACTCTGACCGGATCGGCGGCAACGACTGATCGGAGCCCGCGTGGCCTGTGACCTGTGGCTGGTCCCCCTTGTCGACGTGCTGTGCCACAGCCCCGACAACCCCTTCGCGGAAGAGATCGCCTCGTACGACAAGGCGCTGGGCGAGGCGGGTCTGCCGTCGGTGCCCGTGTTCGCTTACATGCCGGGCCTGAGCGGGGACGTGGCCCCGGTGGCCGGCTTCGACTACGACGCCCTGCACTTCCTCCGGCGGGCGTACCTGCTCCAGATCTGCGGGCTGCCGGTGACCCCGGTGGACGAGCTGGGCGGGGACTACGAGCAGCTGCTGGAGATGTTCGAGCCGACGGCGCAGCAGTCCCACCTGGTGTGGCACTACGACCACGCCGGGGCGTACGTCCCGGTGGACTTCCCGGCTCCGCTGGCCAACGAGGAGCTGCTGGCGGGGGGCGGCCCGCTGGGATCGGCGCAGGGGCTGCTGCGGGAGCTGGCCTTCGTGGCCCCCGCGATCGGGATCGACCCGGGGAACCCGCCGGCCGCGCCGGCGCCGCCCGGCGGGCCGACGTCGCTGGAGGAGCCGGCCGGGCCGATCCCGTACGACGCGAGCCCCTTCGCGCGGGAGCGGCACGTGTGGCTGGGGCTGCACGCGGCGGCGACGCGGAGCCTCGGACAGGGATCGATGATCATCTTCAGCTGAGCGGCCGGACTGCCGGACGGTCGGCCGCCCGGTGCCGCGGGGCACGGGGCACCGGGCGGCCGACCCGGCCCCCGTGGCCCCCGTGGCTCAGCGGGGCTGCTCCGGCGGCCGCTGGCGGGGCATGTTCGGGCGGGTGCCCGGCGGGAGCGGGAACCGGGCCGGGGGCACGTACGCGTCCGGGCGGGCGGGGGCCCCGGCCAGGGACTGCATCACCAGCGGCGCCGGCCCCGCGCGGAACTCCACCATCCAGTCCGCGGTCTCGGAACGCACCAGCTCCGTGATGTCCTCCGAGAACCGGCGCAGCACCGTCAGACACCGCTCCGCGGCCTCGCCGGCGGTGCCCTCCGTCGGTCCCAGCACCTCCCGTACGTTCTCCGAGGCCCAGTCGAACTGGAGGGTCTGCAGGCGGCGCTGCACCGCCTGGGCGGTCGCGACGTCCCGCATCCAGCCCGAGGTCAGCCCGAAGAACCGGTCGCAGGCCAGGCACGCGGCCGCGAGCAGCAGCGACAGGTACCCGTACGAGGCCGCGCCCGGCGCCGAGCCCGTCAGCTCCAGCAGGGGCATCGCGGCACCCGCGACGGCGCCCAGGGCCGCGCCGGCCCGCAGCGTCCGCGCGCCCCGGCGCTTCCAGGCCCGGTCGGAGAGGTACCACTCGGCGGTGCGCAGCGCGTCGGCCTCCACCCGGCGGTAGAGCTCGTCGAGCCGCTCCGCGGGTTCGCCCCAGTCCCCGAGCGGGAACGGCCGGCCGGTCAGGTCGCCGTCGCCGTCCTCCGCGGGATCCCGGGGTGGCCCCTCGGGCTGCATCTCCGGCTGACTCACCCGGCACTCCCTCTGCCTGCGCTGACGTCTCTGTGGTGCGCGTGTGCGCAATGATGCGCATGCTCTTCCTACCTTCGAATGACGCGCGATGGACAACGAATCCCGGGTTTTCCGCCCACAAGGAGGGCGCCATCAGGTACGCGCACGCCCCGACTCTCACTCGAAAGAGTTGGTCCTCCCGGCGTAGGGCGCGGTGCGCGGGGAGCACGTAGGCTCGGATTGACCGAGCGTTCCCGAAGGTCGTAGCGACGACGTATGGAGTGAGCACCTGTGATTCCCGGTGGTGGCCAGCCCAACATGCAGCAGCTGCTCCAGCAGGCCCAGAAGATGCAGCAGGACCTCGCCGCGGCGCAGGAGGAGCTGGCTCTGGCAGAGGTCGAGGGCCAGGCCGGAGGCGGTCTGGTCAAGGCCACCGTCACCGGTTCCGGTGAACTGCGGGCGCTGGTGATCGACCCGAAGGCCGTGGACCCGCAGGACACCGAGACCCTCGCCGACCTGGTGGTCGCGGCGGTCCAGGCGGCCAACGAGAACGCGCAGGCGCTCCAGCAGCAGAAGCTGGGACCGCTGGCCCAGGGCCTGGGCGGCGGCAGCGGGATCCCCGGCCTGCCGTTCTGACCCCGGTCCGGGGCCCGGGCCCGAGCGGGCCCGGCTCCCGGCGGCAAGGGCCTCGCAGACGTCCCGAAGACGAGCGGACGTCCCGAAGACAAACAGAGAAGACCAGAGAAAGAAGGCAGTCCGTTGTACGAAGGCGTGGTCCAGGACCTGATCGACGAACTGGGCAGGCTGCCCGGCGTCGGGCCCAAGAGCGCGCAGCGGATCGCCTTCCACATCCTGCAGGCCGAACCCACCGACGTCCGCCGCCTCGCGCACGCGCTGCTGGAGGTCAAGGCCAAGGTCCGGTTCTGCGCGGTGTGCGGGAACGTGGCGCAGGAGGAGCGGTGCGGGATCTGCCGTGACCCGCGCCGCGACACGACCGTCATCTGTGTGGTCGAGGAGCCGAAGGACGTCGTCGCGATCGAGCGGACCCGCGAATTCCGGGGCAAGTACCACGTCCTCGGTGGCGCGATCAGCCCGATCGAGGGCGTCGGCCCGGACGACCTGCGCATCCGCGAGCTGCTCGCGCGCCTCGCGGACGGGACGGTCACCGAGCTGATCCTGGCGACCGACCCGAACCTGGAGGGCGAGGCGACCGCCACCTACCTCGCCCGCATGATCAAGCCCATGGGCCTCAAGGTCACCCGCCTGGCCAGCGGGCTCCCCGTCGGGGGAGATCTGGAGTACGCGGACGAGGTCACGCTCGGGCGGGCCTTTGAAGGAAGGCGACTTCTCGATGTCTGACGCAACGCTGCACGCCCTCGGACAGGATCCGGACGACTTCGCGGCCTCGATCGCGGACCAGATCGAATCCCTCATCGTCGCGGTCACCGAGGTGGCCAAGGGCGAGGACCCGGACAGCGCCGTTCCCTTCCTCCTCCTGGAGGTGTCCCAGCTGCTGCTGGCGGGCGGCCGGCTGGGCGCGTACCAGGACGTCCTCCCCGAGGAGCGCTACGAGCCCGATCTGGGCCCGGAGCCGGACGTGGACGACCTGCGCGAGCGCTTCGCCGTCATGCTGGAGCCGGTCGACGTCTACTCCGAGGTCTTCGACCCGTACGAGCCGCGCAAGGCCCCGGTCGCGCACCGGATCTCCGACGACCTGGCCGACGTGGTGGCCGACCTGCGCCACGGCCTCATCCACCACCAGGCCGGCCGGATCACCGAGGCGCTGTGGTGGTGGCAGTTCTCGTACTTCACCAACTGGGGTCCGACGGCCTCGGCCACCCTGCGCGCCCTCCAGTCGCTGATCGCGCACGTCCGCCTGGACCAGCCGCTGGCCGCCCTCGACGGCCTCGACACGGACGAGGACCTGACCGAGGAGGAGCTCGCGGAGCAGGCCGGACTGGTCATGGCCGAGGAGCTGGGGCGGCTCGGCCGCAAGTGACCGGCAACCGGGGCGCTGATCCTTTCGTCTCATGATGTGGCACGGGGCGGTCGGATCCCGGCCGCTCGTTAGACTGCACCAGCAATGAGACGGACCGAGCGAGGAGCGCACGTGGGCCTTGTCGTGCAGAAGTACGGAGGCTCCTCCGTAGCCGATGCCGAGGGCATCAAGCGCGTCGCCAAGCGGATCGTGGACGCCAAGAAGAACGGCCACCAGGTGGTCGTCGTGGTTTCCGCGATGGGCGACACTACGGACGAGCTGATCGATCTCGCCGAGCAGGTATCTCCGATGCCTGCGGGGCGCGAATTCGACATGCTGCTGACCGCCGGAGAGCGCATCTCCATGGCCCTGCTGGCCATGGCGATCAAAAACCTGGGCCACGAGGCCCAGTCGTTCACCGGCAGCCAGGCAGGCGTGATCACCGACTCGGTCCACAACAAAGCGCGCATCATCGATGTGACGCCGGGCCGGATCCGCACCGCGCTGGACGAGGGCAACATCGCCATCGTCGCCGGCTTCCAGGGTGTGTCCGCGGACTCCAAGGACATCACCACCCTCGGCCGGGGCGGCTCGGACACCACCGCCGTGGCGCTCGCCGCCGCGCTGGACGCCGAGGTCTGTGAGATCTACACCGATGTCGACGGCGTCTTCACCGCGGACCCCCGCGTCGTGAAGAAGGCCCGGAAGATCGACTGGATCTCCTCCGAGGACATGCTGGAGCTCGCGGCCTCCGGCTCCAAGGTGCTGCTGCACCGCTGCGTCGAGTACGCCCGCCGCTACAACATCCCGATCCACGTCCGCTCGTCCTTCTCGGGACTGCCGGGCACCTGGGTCAGCAACGAGAATCCGCAAGGGGACGCGCAGGTGGAGCACGCCATCATCTCCGGAGTCGCTCACGACGTCTCCGAAGCCAAGATCACGGTCGTCGGCGTCCCGGACAAGCCGGGCGAGGCCGCGGCGATCTTCCGGGCCATCGCGGACGCCGAGATCAACATTGACATGATCGTCCAGAACGTGTCGGCGGCCTCCACCGGCCTGACCGACATCTCCTTCACCCTCCCCAAGGCCGAGGGCCACAAGGCCATCGACGCCCTGGAGAAGGCGAAGGGCCAGATCGGCTTCGACTCGCTGCGCTACGACGACCAGATCGGCAAGATCTCCCTGGTCGGCGCGGGCATGAAGACGAACCCGGGCGTCACCGCCTCCTTCTTCCAGGCGCTGTCCGACGCGGGCGTGAACATCGAGCTGATCTCCACCTCCGAGATCCGCATCTCGGTCGTCACCCGCCAGGACGACGTCAACGACGCCGTCCGCGCGGTGCACACGGCCTTCGGCCTGGACTCCGACAGCGACGAGGCCGTCGTCTACGGAGGCACCGGACGATGACGGCGCCCCGGTCCCCCGGCCCGGCGCTCGCCGTGGTCGGGGCGACCGGAGCCGTCGGTTCGGTCCTGCTCCAGATCCTGTCCCAGCGGGCGGACGTCTGGGGCGACATCCGCCTGATCGCCTCCCCGCGCTCGGCCGGCCGCGTGCTGGCCGTCCGTGGGGAGGAGACCGAGGTGCTCGCCCTCACCGAGGACGCCTTCGACGGCTTCGGCGTGGGCGACGTCGTGCTCTTCCTGACCCCGGCCGAGGTGTCGGCGCGCTGGGCCCCCGTGGTGACCGCGCGCGGTGCCGTCGTGGTGGACCAGTCCGCCGCCTTCCGGGAGGACCCCGAGGTGCCCCTGGTGGTGCCCGAGGTGAACGGCCACGCCGTACGGATCCGGCCGCGCGGGATCGTCGCGGGCCCGGACTGCGTGACGGCCGCCATGATCGCCGCCCTGGGCGCGCTGCACGCCGAGTACGCACTGGCCGACCTGGCCGTCTCCTCGTACCAGGCCGCCAGCGCGGCCGGCCGGGCCGGTTCCGAGGCGCTGCGCCGCCAGCTCTCGCTGGTCGCCGGGAGCGCCCTGGGGGAGCAGACCGGGGACGTGCGCCGGGCCGTGGGCGAGGACACCGGCCCCTTCGCGGCTCCGCTCGCGCTGAACGTGGTGCCCTGGTCCGGGGAGCTGCGCGAGGGCGGCTGGTCCTCGCACGAGCTGGCCGTACGGGCGGAGACCCGGCGGATCCTGGGGCTGGAGACGCTGCCGATCGCGGTGACCTGCGTACAGGTTCCCGTGGTGACCGGCCATTCCCTGACGGTTCGGGCCCGCTTCGAGCGGGAGGTGGACGCCGGGCACGCCCGGGAGATCCTGGAGGCGGCGCCCGGGGTGGTGCTCGTCGACGATCCCGAGGCGGGGGAGTTCCCCACGCCCGCCGACGCGGCCGGTACGGATCCCGCCTGGGTGGGACGGGTACGGGCCTCGCTCGACGACCCCCGCTCCCTGGAGTTCTTCGTGTGCGCGGACAATCTGCGCAAGGGCGCGGCGCTGAATGCCACGCAGATCTCGGAACTGATCGCGGGTGAATTCGCGTAATTCGCTTTGTAGGATCGGTCCCGATCCCTTGATCAAGGTGATGGCCCGACTGCCGTCTGGATAAATGGGGCAATCGGGAAGAGCGGGTACGCATGAAGGCAATGGGGAAATTGCTGGTTACTCTGCCGCACGCGTACAACCCTCACGGGGGGACGCGTGTCCAACCGGCGTGGCAGAGGCACTGTTGGAATACGCCGTCGTACCGGCGCGCCCAGGGATCGTTCCCCCGCGCCGCCGCTCGCTCGCGGCAGGCGGCTCCGGCGGCTTCCCCGTGATCGTTCCCGTCCCGCCGACCCTCGGCGGGCGCGTGCCCGCGCCCCGCGACAGCACGGCCACGGAATCGGCCACGGAACCGGCCGACGGACCGGCCGACGCACCGGACACCACGGTGCCCGCCGCCATGCCCGCAGGGACGCCGTCCGAGACGCCGTCCGTGACGGCGGCCGACGGCGCGCCGGTCGTCGCCGGGACCACGGTCGACCACCTCACCGAGACCTACCAGGCCCACTACCGGTCCCTCCTGGGCCTGGCCGCACTGCTCCTCGACGACACGGCCTCCTGCGAGGACGTGGTCCAGGAGGCCTTCATCCGCGTCCACTCGGCCCGCAACCGGGTGCGCGACCGCGACAAGACACTGGCCTATCTCCGCCAGACCGTCGTGAACCTCTCGCGTTCCGCGCTGCGCCGCCGCATCCTCGGTCTCAAGCTGCTGTCCAAGCCGATGCCGGACATGGCCAGCGCGGAGGAAGGGGCCTACGACCAGCTGGAGCGGGACGACCTGATCAAGGCGATGCGCGGGCTCCAGCGCCGCCAGCGCGAGGTGCTCGTGCTGCGCTACTTCGCGGACATGACGGAGGTCCAGGTCGCCGAGACGCTCGGGATATCGCTCGGCTCGGTCAAGGCGTACGGATCGCGGGGCATTGCCGCGCTGAGGGTGGCGATGGAGGCAGCGCAGTCATGAGGGACGATCACGAGAACCCGAGGGGGCCGGCCGCACCGGGCACCGGTGACGAGCAGGTCCTGCGGAGTCTGCTGGCCGGAGCCGTGCAGGGCCTGGAGCCCTCCGAGGGAGCCCTGGAGCGGCTGCGCCACGCGGTGCCCGTCCGCCGGGCCCGCAAGCGGCAGGCACTCGTCGGGGCGGCCGCGGCGGCCCTGCTGGCCGGCACCGCGATCCCGGCCGCGCTGCACCTGGGCACCGACCAGGACGCGGCGGCCGGACACTCGGCGATGGCCGGTCACGGCGAGGCCCAGGGCGGCAAGACCGGCGGCCCCTCCGACCCGCACCAGAACGGCTCCGGCGACGGGACCGGGACCGGCCCGAAGACCGCGAAGCCCGCCGGCGCGGACCAGGAGGCGGGCGGTACCGGCGGCAAGCCGTCCCCGCAGGCCAGCGGCTCCCCCTCCGGAGGCACGGTCACGGGCGGCCCGTCCGATGCCGGAGTCGTCCCGGGCGCCGCGAACGGAGCCGGCCACGGCCCGCCCCCGGTGGGCGCGGCCCCCGGCGTCCCCGGCTGCACCGCCGGACAGCTCGGGGTGGCCGGCAGCGCCCGTGCCCCCGGGCCCGACGGCAAGGTGCTCGGCAGTTTCAAGGTCACCAACGTCTCCGCCAAGGGCTGTACGGTCACCGGCCCGGACACCGTGACCGCCGCGGCGGTCCCCGCCGGGCCGCCGTCGGCGCAGTCCGCCGGGGTGACGGTCACCGGCCACACGGCGGGCGACCCGGTGAGCGGGCTGCTGCCCGACCCGTCGGCGGAGACCCCGGTGCTGTTCCTGGAGCCGAACACGGCGTACGAGGTGCGCTTCGCCTGGGTGCCCTCGGGAGCCTCCTGCCCGGCACCCCCCGGCCCGTCGGCCAAGCCCCAGCAGGGCGACGCCGCGCAGCCGGCCGGTACGGGGACGGCCACGGGAGCGCCCGCCGCGGCGCCCGGCGGTGACGGCACCGCGGCCGCCGCCGCTCCGGGCCCGGACCCGCAGACCGGCGGTACGGACACCCAGCCGGGCGGAGTGGCGGTCTCGCACACCCCGGCCACGGGCGATCCGGTCACCCGGACCACCATTCCCGAGGCCTGCGGCGGGACGGTCTACCGGACGGGGATCATCCCGCAGGCGACGCCGTAGCGCGGATCGGGCGTCCGGGCCGGCCCGGACGCCCGGACCGGCGGGGCCGGGCACCCTTCGCAAACCGGACCCCGGACCCGGAGTCCGGGCTCAGGCCTGTGCTTCGGCCCGCGCGGTCGTGGAGGGAGCGGCGTCCGGCGCCGGGAGCAGTCCCGCCTCGGCGTCGCGCAGGGTCTCGACCTCGCGCCGGTAGAGCCGGAACCACATGAAGAGCACGAATCCGGCGAAGACGAACCACTCACCGGTGTAGCCGAGGTTCTGGAAGGCCTTCATGTCGAGACCGGTGTTGACCGGTGCCTTCGCCGGCACCGGAAGCATTCCGTCGGCCGGGGTCTGCACCGTCAGCCAGGCGTCGTAGAGCGGGTCCGGCACCAGGTTGACCAGCGTGGCCGACCCGATCACCCCGACCTGCCCGGCCGGCAGCCCGCCCTGCGCGTGCACGCCCTTGGTTCCCGAGTTCTCCGAGGCCTGCAGGGCACCCGTCACCTCGGTCCGCCCCGCCGGCGGTGCCGGAACCTTCGCCGGGTCGGGCGTCCCGGGCAGCCAGCCGCGGACCACGGGGACGGTCTTGCCGCCGTCGGTCCGCAGCAGGGTCAGGACGTAGAAGCCCGTCTTCCCGTCGAGCACCCGGTCCGGGACCAGCAGCTGCCGCCCGTACTCGCCGGCCGCCGAAGCGAGCCGCCCGGAGGTCTTCGTGTCGACCGGGAGCAGCGAGTCCAGCGGTGCGGCCGCCTGGTCGGCGGGCCGCTCCGCGTTCGCCTCCCGGTGGCTGCCGACGCGGTCCTCGAACCGGCCGAGCTGCCAGGTCCCCATGAACAGGCAGAAGGGGATGGCGAGCGCGACGAAGACGTTGATCCCCCACCAGCGCGGGGTCAGGAGAAACCGGTGCACCCCACCACGGTACGGGGGCCGCGCCCGGCGCCCGCCTCCGGGGCTCGGCGGGCTCCGGGCGCACCGCGGGTGCACCGGAGGCCGGCCGAGCCCCGTGGCATCACCTCGGCAGGTGCTTCAGCGCGAACTCCAGGTCCATCCGGACCTGCTTGATCCGCTCCTCCACGACCAGCGAGCCGTGTCCCGCGTCGTAGCGGTAGACCTCGTGGACGGCGCCGCGCGCCGCGAGCCGGTCCACGTAGTTGTCGATCTGCCGGATCGGACAGCGCGGGTCGTTGACGCCCGCCGCGATGTGGACGGGCGCCTTGACCGCGTCCACGTACGTCAGCGGTGAGGAGGCCTCGAACCGCTCCGGGACCTCCTCCGGGGTGCCGCCGAAGAGGGTGCGGTCCAGGGCCTTCAGCGCTTCCATCTCGTCGTGGTACGCCGTCACGTAGTCCGCCACCGGTACGGCGGCCAGCCCGACGGCCCAGTCGTCGGGCCGGGTGCCGATGCCGAGCAGGGTCAGGTACCCGCCCCAGGAGCCGCCCGACAGGACGAGGCGCGCCGGGTCGGCGAGGCCGGAGGCCACGGCCCACTCCCGGACGGCGGATACGTCCTCCAGCTCGATCAGGCCGACCCGGTGCTTGAGGGCATCGGTCCACTCGCGGCCGTAGCCGGTCGATCCCCGGTAGTTGACCCGGACCACCGCGAAGCCGTGGTCGAGCCAGGCCGCCGGAGTGGCGAGGAAGGAGTCGCTGTCGTGCCAGGTCGGGCCGCCGTGGATCTCGAAGATCGTGGGGAAGGGGCCCTCGCCGTGGCCCACCGGGCGCTGGGCGAGCGCGTGGATCCGCCCGCCGGGGCCCTCCACCCACACGTCCTCGACGGGTACCGAGCCCGGCGGCCGGAAGCCGGGCGGGTCGAGCACGACGCCGCCCGCGGTGGACCGTACGGAGGCCGGCTCGGCCGCCGAGGACCACTGGTACTCCACGGTCCCGTCGGGGCGGGCGGTCGCGCCGGTCACCGACCCCGGGGGCGTGTCCACCCGTACGAGCTCCCGCGCGGCCAGGTCGTAGCGCCACAGCTCGCTGCGCGCCTCGAAGCTGTGCGCGACGAGCAGGGCGGACCCGTCCGGGTACCACTCGGCGCTCACGTCGCCCGGCAGCTCGACCGCGAGGTCCTCCTGGGCGCCGGTGGCGACGTCCCACACCATCGGCTCCCAGCGGCCGCGCCGCTGGTGACCGATGAGCAGCCGGGTGTCCCCGGCGACCGGGGCGAAGCCGAGCACCTCCAGGCCGAGCTCCACGGTGGCGCCGCGCGAGTCGTCGAGCTCCGCCACGGTCGCCCCGTCGAGGGTGACCACGCGCAGCGCCGAGTGCATCGCGTCGCCGTGCTCGGTGTGCTCGATGGCGAGCAGGGTCCCGTCGTGGGACAGGTCGCCGACGCCGGCCGACTCGCGGTGGCGGTAGATGACGGCGGGGTCGCTGCCGTCGGGGCGCACCACGTGGATGGTGGAGCCGTCCTCGTCCGTGGACCGGCCGACGACCGCCGTACCGTCGCGGCCGATGGCGAGACCGGCCGGGTAGGAGGCCTCCAGACCGGGGGTGGCGGGCTCGTCGGGGCCGCCCGCGAAGGGCTGGCGGACCCAGGTGCCGAACTCGTCGCCGTCGGTGTCGGAGAACCACCAGATCCACTCGCCGTCGGGGGAGAGGGTGCCGTCGGTGGTGCCGTTGGGGCGGTCGGTGGCCTGGCGCTGCGTGCCGGTGGCACGGTCCCAGGCGTAGAGCTCGTACGTCCCGGTGGCGTTCGAGACGAAGAGCGAGCGGTCCGGGGCGTCCTCCGCCCAGTCGGGGAGCCCGACGCGCGGCGCCCGGAAGCGCTTCTCCCAGTCGGGCATCTCGGGCGTCTCGGCGGCTGCGCCGGGGGTCAGATCGCTGTCGCTGGTCATGCCCCCCATTCTTGCCGCACCGGCGGGAGCGATGCGCCGGTGCGGTTCCGGGATGCCGACGGTGGCGAAGGGGAGCATCGTGGTGGGGGTACGCCCCAAGGCAGCCGAGAGGTGTTGATCATGTCCAAGAAGGCTCGCACCGGTCACCACGAGCATCAGGACTCCGAGCGCGCGCTGGCGAAGAACACCGCGGCCGAGGCGCGTGCCAAGGCCGCCGTGAGGGACGTCCAGTCGGTCGCCGCCAAGACGAGGGGCATGCAGCAGAAGGCCCAGTCGAAGCGCGGCTGAACGCCGCGCGGGCCGCCGCCGGACCGGCGGGGGACGACGCCGGACCGTCGTCCCCCGCCGGTCCGGCGCCCCCGTCCTGCGACGTCCGCCGCGCACCGGGCCGTTGTTTCACGTGAAACACAGTGCCGCGTGCGTACGCTGACCGCATGCGGATGATCGTGCGCGGTGCCCGGCTCCTCCACACCGATGGCCTGTCCGATGTCGAGGTCGGCGAGGACGGCCGCATCGCGCGGGTGATCCCGCACGACGACCAGAAGGAGCCGCCCGCGACCGGCGTGCTCGTCGATGCCCACGGAGGGCTGCTCACCGCCCCCTTCGTCGAGCCCCACATCCACCTCGACACCGCCCTGACCGCCGGCCGGCCGCGCCCCAACGCCTCCGGCACCCTCTGGGAGGGCATCGCCTGCTGGAGCGAGCGCAAGCGGACCCTCACCCGCGAGGACGTGATCACGCGTGCGACGCAGGTGCTGCGCTGGCAGGCCTCCCACGGCGTCCTCCACGTCCGCACCCACTGCGACGTCACCGACCCCTCCCTCACCGCGCTCGACGCGCTGCTGGAGGTCCGCGACCGGGTGCGGGACGTGATGACCCTCCAGATCGTGGCCTTCCCCCAGGAGGGCATCGTCTCCTTCCCCGACGGCGAGGCGCTGCTGCGCGAGGCCGTGGCGCGCGGGGCGGACGCCGTCGGGGCGATCCCGCACTTCGAGGACACCCGTGAGGACGGGATCGCCTCGCTGCGGACCGCGTTCGCGCTGGCCGAGGAGCACGGACTGCGCGTCGACGCCCACTGCGACGAGATCGACGACGAGCAGTCCCGGTTCGTGGAGGTGCTGGCGACCCTGGCGCTGCGCTCGGGCCTCGGCGGGCGCGCGACCGCCTCACACACGACGGCGATGGGCTCCTACAACGGTGCGTACAGCTACAAGCTCCAGCGTCTCCTGGCCCGTTCCGGCATCAACCTGGTCTCCAACCCCTTCGCCAACCTCAACCTCCAGGGCCGCTTCGACGGCTACCCGCGCCGCCGCGGCCTCACCCAGGTCAAGGAGATGCTGGCCGCCGGGGTCAACGTGGCCTTCGGTCACGACGACGTGATGGACCCCTGGAACGCGCTCGGTACCGGAAACCCGCTCCAGACCGCCCTCGTCGGCCTCTACGCCGCCCAGCTCACCGGAGCCGACGAGATCCCGGCCGCCTTCTCGATGGTGACGGACCGTGCGGCCCGTGTGCTCGGCCTCGACGCCTCGGAGTACGGGATCACGGAGGGCGCCCCCGCCTCCTTCGTGCTCCTGCCCGCGCCCACGCCTGAGGAGGCGATCCGCCGTCAGGTCCGGCCGCGCTACGTCGTATCGCGCGGCAGCGTCCTCGCCGAGACCCGGCCCGCGCCGACGCGGCTGTCCTGGCCGGGGGAGGAGCCGTCCGAGGTGGACTTCATCCCGTCCCCCTAGGGTGCCCCCATGACGTGGACCCTTCACAACCTTGACTCCGACACGGCCCGTTCGGCCTTCGAGGCCGCCTCGGAGTACGCCGATCAGGCCCTCCTCAACCACTCCGTCCGTTCCTACGCCTTCGGTGCCGAGTACGCGCGCCGGCACGGGCTCGCCCACGACGCGGAACTCCTCTACGTCAGCGCCCTGCTGCACGACCTGGGCCTGACCCCGCCCTTCGACAGCCACACCCTCCCCTTCGAGGAGGCTGGCGGGCACGTGGCCCGGATCTTCACCGCGGGGCTGGGCTGGGCGCCGCAGCGGCGGGCGCGGGCGCAGGAGGTGATCGTGCTGCACATGCGCGACGACGTCACCGCCGCCGAGGACGTCGAGAGCCACCTCCTCCAGGTGGGCACGAGCGCGGACGTCTCGGGGCTGCGCGTCGCCGACTTCGACCCCGCCTTCCGGGCCGGCCTGCTGGAGCACTACCCGCGCCTCGGCTTCGGCCCGGCCTTCCTGGCCCTGGTCGAGGACCAGGCCGTACGCAAGCCCACCTGCGCGGCGGCCGCGTACGTGGCGGGCGGCGCGGCCCGGCGCATCGCCGCGAACCCGCTGGACGCGTAGGGGCGGGCCGGTACCCGCCGGGACCCTCACCCGGCGGGCCGCGGGCCGCCCGGAAGCAGCTCGGTGGTGATCAGGGCGACCACCACCGCAATGATCACCAGCGGAGTCACGGCCGGGTTGCCCATCAGCAGGGTCACCAGCACCGCGCTGCTGACCGGCATCCGCAGCACGACGGCGGTGGCCGCCGCGAGGCCCGCCGCCACTCCGGGGACGACGCCCAGCCCCGGCAGCGGCGACAGCAGCAGCCCCGTCGCCGCGCCCAGGAACAGCGCCGGGAAGACCGGGCCGCCGCGCAGGCTGCCGAGGCACAGCGCGTACCCGAGGGCCTTGCACAGCACCACGGCGATCAGCGCGCCGATGCCCCAGGCCTGCGGATCGGCGATCAGCATGGCCAGGGTGTTCTGCCCCGAGGAGGCCACGTCCTGCGGGTCCCGGCCCGTGATCAGCGCGTACACCGCCGCGCAGGCGCCGGCGCCCAACGCGCACAGAGCCGTCCGCACCAGCGTCCGCCCCGCGACGTACGTGGCCACGGCCCGGCCCGTGGCCATCGCCGAGTGCTGGAGGACGGCCACGAGCACCGCGATCAGCAGCCCCCAGGCCACGTCGGGGGCGTCCAGCCGGGTGAACGGTTCGGGCAGCTTCGCGTTCAGCTTGCCGATCTGCAGACCGGTCCACTGGCCGAAGCCGGTGAACACCAGGGCCCCGATGCCGCTCGACAGCATGGCGGGCAGCATCACGGCGAACAACCGGACCCCGCCCACGCCCACCAGCTCGATCAGGAGCACCCCCGCGATCAACGGGCTGCCGAAGATGGCCGCGACCGCCGCCGCGGCACCCGCCGCCGCGAGCAGCGTCGTGTTCTGCGGGGTCACCGGGCTCCGCGGCAAGTCCCGCAGGAGCAGCGCCAGCCCGCCGCCGAGGGCGATCAGCGGAGCCTCCGGACCCAGGACGGCACCGAAGGGCAGGCTCGCCGCCGCCGCGAGCACCACCCCGGGCAGCACGGCCGTCGAGGCCCCGCCCATGCCCGCGCCCATGGACGCCACGGGGATGTGACCGCCCGCGCCCTTCATGTGCAGGGCGATCAGCCCGACCAGCACGCCCGCGACGAGCAGCAGCGGCAGCGGCCACCACCAGGGGGCGGAGGCCCAGCCGAAGGCGTGCGGAAGGTCGGACCACAGCGCGTGCTGGAGCTCGTGGATCCCGGCGAGGAACCAGAACGCCACCAGCGACACCGGAATGCCGACGAGCGCGCAGAGCAGCAGGGTCTTCAGGTATCCGGGGGCCTTCAGCACGTCCGCCAGCCGGAGCGCCTCCGCGGGCTGCGCCGCGCTCACGGTTCATACCGCCCCGGGCGACGGGTCAGCCCGACCCGCACCGCGCCGAAGAGCACCTTGGCGACGATGCCCACCACGATGAGGTCGGCCACCATCTGCAGGGTCGTCAGCACCCGTCCGGTGGGGGTCGTCGGCACGATGTCGCCGAAGCCCACGGTCGCGAACACCGTCACCGTGAAGTACAGGGCGTCGGTCCGGTCCAGGGGTTCCGAGAACGACTGCGGATTCCCGATCGAGAGCAGGACGTACGACGCCGAGAACAGCAGCAGGAACAGGGGCACGGCGGTGGCCAGCGCCTCGACCGCCCGCAGCCGCGGGTACTCCGACCGGCTGATGGCGGAGGCCTGCCAGGCCACCAGTGCCCCGAACAGGATCAGCCCGCCCAGCAGTGCTCCGAAGGAGAGATCGTTGAAGCCGTGGTCGAGCGGGGCCACGTAGTAGAGCGCGGTCAGCACGGTCGGCGAGGCGACGATGGACGCCAGATGGCCCAGGATGTGCAGCTGCCGCCGTCGGCCCGAGCCGTCGCCACTCATGGCGCTCCTCCCGTGCCCCGGCGGCCCGCCCCTCCGGCGTGGCCCTCCAGGCATTGCAACACCGCCCGCCCCCCGCCGCACCTCAGCCGCCGTCCCGCCCGGGAGCACCGGCTCCGGGAGCGTCGTCCGGGTGGAAGGGCCTGACCCAAGATCCGGATCAGGCCCCTGACCTGCTCTTACTCCCCAGACGGTGTCACTTCGCGCCGATCGCGTACCGGTACGACGTCTGGACGATCTGCCAGACCGTCTCCAACTCCTCCACGTTCCTGGGCCCGTAGACGAGCGTCACGTCCTGGACCGGGTGGTGTACGCCCCAGCCCGCGGCGATGACCTCGGCCTCGGCCTCCGGCGGGAGCGTGACGTGGAGCGAGCCGTCGTGGTGGGGGTGGATGTGGCCCCACTCCCGGCCCCGCTGGAAGGCCGCCGCGGGGCCCGTGCCGATGCCCTCGGGCAGGAACAGCGCACGGGCGTGCGGGACCGAGACGAGCGTGGGGGCCATGTATACGTACGGGAGCGCGCGCATCCGCTCCCACAGCTCCTCCTGGATCATGATCGGGGAGATCTGGGAGCCCTGACCGTGCGGGGCCGGTCCGAAGACGCGCGGGGCCGCGCCTTCGCGGCGGGGCAGGTGCAGCATGAGGTGTCCTTTCCGGCCGGTGACCCGGCCGAGGGCGAACGGTCGACAAAGCTGCAGCATGCGCACCCTGCACGCGCGCCTTGGTGGAGAACCGGTCGAGGACACGTCGAAGCCCGGCGGCCCCGGCCCCGCGAGGCACAACTGACCTGCCGTGACCAAGAAACGCAGGAAGGGCCTGATCCGCATTGCGGATCAGGCCCTTCCTGTCTTACGAAGTCGGGGTGGCGGGATTTGAACCCACGACCTCTTCGTCCCGAACGAAGCGCGCTGCCAAGCTGCGCTACACCCCGATGTCCACCTTGCAGGCTTGCTGCCTGGCGACATCGATTACTTTAGCGGACCCTCGCCCGGAGACGAAATCCGGTTTTCGCGGGGCCCCGGCAGGAGGGCGGAGCGGCACCTAGGCCTTGGGCGTGAGGGTCAGGAGCGTGGCCTCCGGCGGGCAGGCGAAGCGGACCGGGGTGAAGCGGTTCGTGCCGCAGCCGGCCGAGACGTGCAGGTAGGAGCGGTGCCCCCCGGCCTCGTACGTCGACAGGCCCTTCACCCGCTTGGTGTCGAGGTCGCAGTTGGTCACCAGTGCCCCGTAGAAGGGGATGCACAGCTGCCCGCCGTGGGTGTGCCCGGCGAGGATCAGCGGGTAGCGGTCGGCGGTGAAGGCCTCCAGGACCCGGAGGTAGGGGGCGTGCACCACGGCCAGCGAGAAGTCCGCGTCCGCCTCGGGGCCGCCCGCGACCCGCTCGTAGCGGTCCCGCTTGATGTGGGGGTCGTCCAGCCCGGTGAAGGCCAGCTCCAGACCGTTCAGCTTCATGCGGGCCCGGGTGTTGGTCAGGTTCAGCCAGCCGGCGGCGTCGAAGGCGTCCCGCATGTCCTCCCACGGGTTGTGGACGGCGCCGACGACCGGCTTGTTGCCGTTCAGCCCGTGCCGGCCCTGCGCCTTCTCGATCAGGTAGCGCCCGGGATTGCGCAGCCGGGGCCCGTAGTAGTCGTTCGACCCGAAGACGTACGCGCCGGGGAAGTCCATCAGCGGACCCAGCGCGTCCAGCACCTCCGGCACGCCCTCCGTGTCGGAGAGGTTGTCGCCGGTGTTGACGACGAAGTCGGGGCGCAGCCCCGCCAGGGACTGGAGCCAGGCGCGCTTCTTGCGCTGCCCGCCGACCATGTGGATGTCCGACACCTGGAGTACGCGCAGCGGCCGCATCCCTGCCGGAAGCACCGGCACCGTGACCCGCCGCAAGCGGAACGACCGTGCCTCGAATCCGGCGGCATAGGCCACTCCGGCGGCCCCCACCGCCGCGAGTCCGGCCGTGACCTTCAGGGGGACTTCGTAACGCGCGCGCATGCCCCCATCGTCGCAGACCGCGAAAACCCGCGGGCGCCGCCGTCCCCGCACCTGGCAGACTCAGTGCATGACCACGCTCAAGGCCAAGCTCCAGGAAGACCTCACCACCGCGATCAAGGCGCGCGACGAACTCGCTTCGTCCACCCTGCGCCTGACCCTCTCCGCCATCACCAAGGAGGAGGTCGCGGGCAAGGAAGCGCGCGTGCTCTCCGACGACGAAGTCCTCAAGGTGATCGCCAAGGAGGCGAAGAAGCGCCGCGAGGCCGCGGAGGCCTTCGCCCAGGGCGGCCGCGACGAGCAGGCCGCGCGGGAGACCGCCGAGGGCGAGTTCCTCGACGGCTACCTGCCCAAGCAGCTCAGCGACGACGAGCTCGTCGCGATCGTCGCGCAGGCGGTGGAGGAGGCCAGGGCCGCGGGTGCCGAGGGGCCGCGGGCCATGGGCGCCGTCATGAAGATCGTGAATCCGAAGGTGGCCGGTCTGGCCGAGGGCGGCCGCGTCGCCGCCGTCGTCAAGCAGCAGCTCGCGTAGCGGCGGACTGCACCGGACCGGACCGGGAGTACATGAAGAAGGGGAGGGCCCCGGCGGAACCGTCCGCCGGGGCCCTCCCCTTCTTCGCTTCTACCGCTACTGCGGCTCCGGGCCGCCGATCAGGCCGGCCGCGGTGCCGCCGGTGACGGGGTCGGTCGCGCCGCCCCCCGTGGCGCCGCCGAAGAGGCCTCCGGTGGGTCCGGCCGCCGTCGCGCCGCCGGGGCGGTTGTCCCCCGGCTTGTTGTCGCCGCCGGGCTTGCCCGGCTTCCCGGGCTTGCGCGGGGTGGTCGGCTGGGTCGGGTTGTTCCGGCCGCCGTTGTTGCCGCCGTTGCCGTTGTTCCCGCCGTTGCCGCCGCCACCGCCCGGAACCGAGGGCTCCGGGATGTTGACCGTGACGAATCCGGGGGCCTCGCGGCCGGACAGCGAGCCGGAGACCGCGTCCTTCCAGATCGGGCCGGGCAGACCACCGCCGAAGACCTTCGGGTAGTACTGACCGCCGATGGTGATGTCCTCCATCGTGATCTTCTTCGCGCCACCGGAACCGACCCACACGGCGCCGGACAGGTTCGGCGTGTAGCCGACGAACCAGGCGTTGTAGCGGTTGTCCGTGGTACCGGTCTTGCCGGCGTTGTCGCGGTCGGTCAGACCGGCCCGCTCACCCGTACCGGAGTCGACCACTCCGCGCAGCAGCGTGTTGATCGTGTCGGCGGTGTCCTGGGACATCGCCCGGTCGCACTTGGTCTTCGGCACCGCGAGGGCCTTGCCGTGGGCGTCGGTGATCGACTCCAGCGCGATCGGGGTGCAGTAGATGCCCCGGTTGGCGAAGGTGGCGTAGGCGTTGGCCATCGTCAGCGGGGACATCTCGGCGGCGCCGAGCGCGATGGACGGCTCCTCGGGCAGCTTCACGCCGCTGGCCGGGACCACGCCGAGCTTCTGCGTCATCTCCGTGACCGGGCACAGCCCGATCTCGGAGATCATCTGCACGAAGTACGTGTTGATGGACTTCTCCATCGCCGTCTTCAGCGCGTACGGACCCTGCTCCTCCGGGGTCTCGTTCTCCGCCGTCTGCAGCTTGCCGTTGGCGAGCGGCAGGTTCTGCCAGTTCGACCCGTCGCACCGGGACACCGGGCTCGGGTACTCCATCTTGTTCGGCGCCGAGTACACCTTCGTCGGCTCCATGCCCCGCTCTATGGCGGCGGCGGCGATGAACGGCTTGAACGTGGAGCCGACCTGGAAGCCGAAGTTGGAGCCGCCCATCCGCTTGTCCACGGAGTAGTTGATCTGCGTCTCGTTCTTCCCGAAGCCGTACGGCTTCGACTGACCCATCGCCAGCACCCGTCCGGTGCCCGGCTGGACCATGGTCACGGCCGTCGCGATCGAGTCGTCCTCGTGGACGTGGTCCTTGATCGAGGCGTTGGCGGCGTCCTGAGACTGCGGGTCCAGCGTCGTGCGGACGGTCAGACCGCCCTGGTTCCAGATCTTCGCGCGCTCCTCCCGGGTCTTGCCGAAGACCGGGTCCGACAGGAAGGTGGCGCGCACGTAGTCGCAGAAGAAGCCCGCGCCCTTGACCGCGGTGATGCAGCCGTTCTTCGGCCGGGTCACCTTCAGGGTCACCGGCTTCTTCTTCGCCTCGTCCGCCTCCGCCTGCGAGATGTCCTTCATGTCGGCCATCCGCTGGAGGACGATGTTGCGGCGCTTCATCGCCTCCTGCGCGTCGTTCACCGGGTCGAACCGGCTCGGCGACTGGACGACGCCGGCGAGCAGCGCCGACTCCTCCAGGGTCAGGTCCTTGGCCGGCTTGCTGAAGTAGCGCTGCGCCGCGGACTCGATCCCGTACGCCTGCTGGCCGAAGTACGTGATGTTGAGGTAGTTCTCGAGGATCTTCTTCTTCCCGAGCTCCTCCTCGACCTGGATCGAGTACTTCAGCTCGCGGATCTTGCGTCCGAGGCTCTTCTCCTGGGCCTCGCGGACCTTCGACTCGTCGTCACCCGCCTCCTCGACGAAGACGTTCTTGACGTACTGCTGCGTCAGCGTGGAGGCGCCCTGCGCGGCGCCGCCCTCCTGCGCGTTCCGGTTCACCGCGCGCAGGATGCCCTTGAGGTCGACCGCGCCGTGTTCGTAGAAACGCGAGTCCTCGATCGCGACGATCGCCTTCTGCATGTACGGCGAGATGGCCGTGAGCGGGACCACCTGCCGGTCCCGTGAATAGACGGTGGCGATCAGGCCACCCTCCGCGTCCAGAATCGTGGTGCGCTGGCTCAGCGGAGGGGTCTTCAGATTGGCCGGGATCTCGTCGAAACCCTCGACGGTCCCCTTGGCCGCGAGTCCCAGCGCGCCTGCGCCCGGGATCGCGATGCCGGCGAGTACGACTCCGGAGAGAACGGACACCCCGAGGAACTTGGCGGCCTGCTGTGGCCCCGTGAGCCCGCCGCCCGAGCGCTTCTTTCCCATGGAGGGCAGCCTACGTTCTCATTCGCCGGACACACGCGAATGCCTTGGCCTAAGCTGACCCCAACTGTCACAGGAGCGCGGTGCCACATCAACCCCCCGGCTTGATTTTCACCCTTCCCGAATGGGGTGGACACATGTCCGAATCCCGCCCTTCCCGCTGACGGCCCTGCACCGGCCCGTTCCCGATTTCACCCGAATCGCCGGAATGGTCGGGCATGTCGCCGGATCACTCCGTCGGGTGATCTGCCGCTTACCCATAGTCCGTTCGGACCATTCAAGATTGGGCCCGTCGGGGGTGTTGCACTGTGCCCGCCTTCCGTAACGTCCTCAACTGGCAGCGGTGAATATGCCGCTACCGCCGTGGGGGAGCCTCGATTCGGGAGAGGACGGCGCCGGGATGGGCTGGGTTACCGACTGGAGTGCGCAGGCAGCCTGCCGCACTACCGATCCGGATGAACTGTTCGTTCAAGGAGCGGCACAGAACAGGGCCAAGGCGGTGTGCACCGGATGTCCGGTGCGGACCGAATGCCTGGCCGACGCGCTCGACAATCGTGTCGAGTTCGGAGTGTGGGGCGGAATGACCGAGCGGGAACGACGCGCCTTGTTGCGCAGGCGTCCCACCGTCACCTCGTGGCGACGGTTGCTCGAAACCGCCCGCACGGAGTACGAGCGCAGTACGGGCATCCTGACCGTGGATGTCGACGCGGAGATCGACGTGTCGTACGAGACGTACGCGGCAGCCGGGTAGCCACCCGGACGCCACGTCGTACGAACGCCTATGTTCCGGCCGGAACACCGGCCGCGAGTCGCTCTCCGATGGCCCGCAGCCCGGCGAGGTCGTGTACATCGCCGGGCAGGGCGGCCACTTGGGCCACCGCCACTTCGGGGTGCAGTGAAGTGAAACGGTCGCGGGTGCGCTGTTCGCGCGCGATCACCTGCATGCGTTCGGCGTGCAGGCGCAACAACCCTGCCGTGATCTCGTCCACCTCGGTGACGGCGCGCGCGTCGTCCGTGTGGGGTGCGTCGGGTGCTTCCGGTTCTCCGGAGGTCTTCGGTGCGTCGTCCACGCCGGGGGAGCCGTCGTCGTCGGCGTCACGAAGTCCAGCTTTCCCGGACTCCTGATCGACAATGCCGCCTTCTTCAAGATTCTCTGCGGCGGCCAGGGCCCGCTCGGCGGACAGCCGTGCGGCATCGCTCCCGTGTACCCGGTTCAGCACCAGGCCGGCCAGCGGCATCCGCTCCGCCGCCAGCCGTTCGACGAAGTACGCGGCCTCGCGCAGGGCGTCCGGCTCGGGGGCGGCGACCACGAGGAAGGCCGTGCCGGGAGCCTGGAGCAGCCGGAAAGTCGCGTCCGCGCGGGTGCGGAACCCGCCGAACATCGTGTCCATCGCGGCCACGAAGGTCTGCACGTCCTTCAGCAGCGAGGCGCCCATCAGCTTGCTCAGCGTGCCGGTCATCATCGACATGCCGACGTTCAGGAACTTCATGCCGGCCCGCCCGCCGACCTTCGCCGGAGCCATCAGCACCCGGATGAACTTCCCGTCCAGGAAGGACCCGAGCCGCTTCGGCGCGTCGAGGAAGTCCAGCGCGGACCGGCTCGGCGGGGTGTCCACCACGATCAGGTCCCAGTCGTCCTTGGACCGCAGCTGCCCCAGCTTCTCCATCGCCATGTACTCCTGCGTGCCCGCGAAACCGGCCGACAGGGACTGGTAGAAGGGGTTCGCGAGGATGGCCCGCGCCCGCTCGGCGTCCGCGTGCGATTCGACGATCTCGTCGAAGGTCCGCTTCATGTCCAGCATCATGGCGTGCAGTTCGCCGCCCCCGCCGGACACGCCCGCCACCTTGCGCGGGGTGTTGTCGAGCGAATCGATGCCCATCGACTGGGCCAGCCGGCGCGCCGGGTCGATGGTCAGCACGACCACCTTCCGTCCGCGTTCGGCCGCCCGGACACCGAGCGCCGCGGCCGTCGTGGTCTTGCCGACCCCGCCCGCCCCGCAGCACACGATGATCCGGGTCTTCGGGTCGTCCAGCAGCGCGTCGACCGCCAGTCGCGCGGGAGTGTCCAGGCCCACGGTGTTCCCACCCTCACTCATCGGCGTCCGCCTGCTTGCGGAGCTCCGTCGCCAGCTCGTACAGCCCGGCCAGCTCCATCCCCGACCCGAGCAGGGGAAGTTCGTACGTCGGCACGTCCAGCCCCGCCAGCACCTGGCGTTGCTCCCGCTCCAGCTCCACCCGGCTCGCGTGCTCCGCGGCCTGCGCCAGCAGCGGCTCCACCAGCCGCTCGGCCAGCCCGCCCCGCCGCGCGCTCCCGAGCCCGGCCCGGGACAGGGCCCGGGCGATGTCGGGCCGGTGACCCTCTGCGGCCTCGCGGAGCGTGCCCTCGTCCACGTGGTGCGGGCGCACCATGTTGACGAAGACCCGGCCCACCGGAAGCCCTGCGTCCAGCAGTTCCGCGATGCCGTCCGCGGTCTCCTGGACGGGCATCTCCTCCAGCAGGGTCACCAGGTGCACCGCCGTGTCGGGTGACTTGAGCACCTTCATCACGGCCTGCGCCTGGTTGTGGATGGGCCCGAACCGGGCCAGCCCCGCCACCTCGTCGTTGACGTTCAGGAAGCGGGTGATCCGCCCGGTCGGCGGCGCGTCCATGATCACGTGGTCGTAGACGAACCGTCCCGCCTTGTCCTTGCGCCGGACCGCCTCGCACGCCTTGCCGGTCAGCAGGACGTCCCGCAGACCGGGCGCGATGGTCGTGGCGAAGTCGATCGCCCCGAGCTTCTTGAGCGCCCGGCCGGCGGAGCCGAGCTTGTAGAACATCTGGAGGTAGTCCAGCAGCGCCCGTTCCGCGTCGATGGCGAGCGCGTACACCTCGCCCCCGCCCCCGCCGGGCGCGACGGCGATCTTCCGCTCCTCGTAGGGGAGCGCCTCCGTGCCGAAAAGCTGTGCGATGCCCTGCCTGCCCTCGACCTCCACGAGAAGAGTCCGCTTGCCCTCGCGTGCGAGGGCGAGCGCGAGTGCCGCGGCGACCGTGGTCTTGCCGGTGCCGCCCTTGCCGCTGACCACCTGGAGCCTGCTCACAGCGTCCGAGCCTAACCACTCCCGCCCAGGCATTACGCTCGGGCCCATGACCAAGAAGTTCGAATACGCGACGGTGCCCCTGCTGGTGCACGCCACCAAGCAGATCCTCGACACCTGGGGCGAGGACGGCTGGGAGCTCGTCCAGGTCGTGCCCGGCCCGAACAACCCCGAGCAGCTCGTTGCCTACCTCAAGCGGGAGAAGGCATGAGCGGCGTCGTCGAGGCGAGGATCGCCGAGCTCGGCCTGACCCTGCCCGAGGTCGTTCCGCCGCTGGCCACGTACCAGCCGGCCGTGCGGTCGGGTTCCTACGTGTACACCGCCGGCCAGCTCCCGATGGTGCAGGGCAAGCTGCCGCTGACCGGCAAGGTCGGCGCGGAGGTCTCCGCGGAGCAGGCCAAGGAGCTGGCCGCGACCTGCGCGCTGAACGCGCTGGCCGCCGTCAAGTCCGTGGTCGGTGACCTGGACAAGATCGCCCGTGTCGTCAAGGTCGTCGGCTTCGTCGCCTCGGCCCCCGACTTCACGGCCCAGCCGGGCGTGCTGAACGGCGCGAGCGAGCTGCTGGGCGAGATCCTCGGCGAGAAGGGCGTCCACGCGCGCAGCGCGGTCGGCGTCGCCGTCCTCCCGCTGGACGCCCCGGTCGAGGTCGAGATCCAGGTCGAGCTGACCGCTTCGGCCTGACGCGCCACTCCCCGCGGGGGCGTCGCTCGCACCGCTCGGCCCCGCGCCGCCCCACCGGACCCCGTCCGGCGGGGCCGGCGCGGGGCCGGTGCCGTCTCTGTCCGCGGCGGCGCCGTCCGGCGCCGTGCCGGTGTGGGCGGTCCCCGGGCCGGCACCGCCCGTCTCCGGCCCTGCGGCGCCGCCCGGCGGAGCGGGCCTGCGCGGCGGTCTTGTGTCCGGGCTGCGCGGTGGCTTCCTGTCGGGCCTGCGCGGCGGCTTCCTGTCCGGCCCGCGCGGCGGCCTCGTGCCCGGCCCGCCTGGCGGCCTCGTGCCCGGCCCGCGCGGTGGCTTCCTGTTCGGCCCGCCTGGCGGCCTCGTGCCCGGCCCGCCCGGCGGCTTCCTGTTCGGTCCGCGCGGTGGCTTCCTGTCCGGCCCGCCCGGCAGCCTCGTGCCCGGCCCGCCCGGCGGCCTCCTGCCCGGCCCTCGCCGCGGCCTCCTGTTCGGCCCGCGCGGCGGCCTCGTGTCCGGCCCGCGCCGCGGATCCGGCCGGGTGGGCCTCGAACATCGGGCCGGATGGCCGTAGCATCCGGCCATGCCGAATGGTCAGCACGGTCCGTCGTCCAGCCAGCCCGCCGGAGGCCAGTGGTACCCCCCGGAGTGGCCCGACCGCATCCGCGCGCTCGCGGACGGCGCGCTCACCCCGGTCGCGCCCAAACGCGCCGCCACCGTGATGCTGCTCCGCGACACCCCCGCCGGCCCGGCCGTGCACATGCTGCGCCGCCGTGCCTCCATGGCCTTCGCCGGGGGCGCCTACGCCTACCCCGGCGGCGGGGTCGACCCCCGTGACGAGGACCGCCGCATCGGCTGGGCCGGCCCCGGCCTGGACGCCTGGGCGGACCGCCTCGGCACCGACGCCGCCACCGCCCAGGCCATCGTCTGCGGAGCCGTCCGCGAGACCTTCGAGGAGGCCGGCGTACTGCTCGCCGGGGAGACGCCGGGCACCGTGGTCGGCGACACCACCGGTGACGACTGGGAGGCCGACCGCGAGGCCCTCGTGGCGCGCGAGCTGTCCTTCGCCGAGTTCCTGGAGCGGCGCGGCCTGCTGCTGCGCTCCGACCTGCTCGGGGCGTGGGCCCGGTGGATCACCCCGGAGTTCGAGCCCCGCCGCTACGACACGTGGTTCTTCGTCGCCGCCCTCCCGGAGGGCCAGCGCACCCGCAACGCCTCCACCGAGGCCGACCGGACCGTCTGGATCCGCCCCTCGGAGGCGGCCGCCCGCTACGACGGGGGCGAGCTGCTGATGATGCCGCCCACCATCTCCACCCTGCGCTCCCTGGAGCCCCACGCCAGCGCCGCCGCCGCGCTGGCTGCGGCCGCCGCGCAGGACCTGGCGCCTGTACTGGCGCAGGCCGCCCTCGTGGACGGCGAGCTGGTGCTCAGCTGGCCGGGGCACGACGAGTTCACCAAGCGCGTCCGCCCGGGAGGCACCGCATGACCGACGCCGCCGTACTCCCCGGCCAGCCCCGCGGAATGGTCTCCTCCGGGCCGGCGACGGTCCGTGCCGTCAACGTCCTGGCGCCCAACGCCTCCGCGATGACCCTGGACGGCACCAACACCTGGCTGGTCTCCGAGCCGGACTCCGAGCTGGCCGTCGTCATCGACCCCGGCCCGCTGGACGAAGCCCACCTGCGGGCCGTCATCGCCACCGCCGAACAGGCCGGCAAGCGCGTCGCGCTGACCCTCCTGACCCACGGCCACCCCGACCACGCCGAGGGGGCCGGCCGCTTCGCGGAGCTGACCGGGACGAAGGTCCGCGCCCTCGACCCCACGCTCAGGCTCGGCGACGAGGGCCTGGCCGCCGGGAACGTGATCCGCACCGGTGGCCTGGAGCTGCGCGTCGTGGCGACCCCCGGCCACACCGCCGACTCGCTCTGCTTCCACCTGCCCGCCGACCGGGCCGTCCTCACCGGCGACACCATCCTGGGCCGCGGTACGACCGTGGTCGCGCACCCCGACGGCCGCCTGGGGGACTACCTCGACTCCCTGCGCCGCCTGCGCTCCCTCACCGTCGACGACGGGGTGACCACCGTGCTCCCGGGGCACGGGCCGGTCCTGGAGGACGCGCAGGGCGCCGTCGAGTACTACCTGGCGCACCGCGCCCACCGGCTCGCACAGGTCGAGACGGCCGTGGAGAACGGCTTCGTCACCCCCGAGGCGGTCGTCGCGCAGGTCTACGCCGACGTGGACCGCTCGCTCTGGCCCGCGGCCACATGGTCCGTACAAGCACAGCTGGAGTACCTTCGTGATCACGGACTGATCCCGGGGGGACCTGAATGAACACCCTGTACGTACTGCTCGCGCTGCTCGCCGCTGCCGGCTGGATCACCTCGACGGTCAGCCTGCGCATGCGCGCCCTGACGGACAGGGCGGACCGGCTGGAGCGCCGCCTGGGCCTGGTGCTGGACCACCTGGGCATCGAGGAGCCGGAGCCGGCCGGGATGGACGAGGTACGGGCGCTGGCGCGCGACGGCCGCGACGTCTCGGCGATCAAGCGGTACCGCGAGATCACCGGCGCCGGTCTGGCGGAGGCGAAGCGGGCCGTCGACGCCCTGGCCCCGGCGCGGAGCGCGTAACGGGCTCCGCCGCGGCCTACCGGCGCGGCGCCTTCGTACCGTGCCGGGCCGTGTACTCGTCGGCGAGCCACGGCCCGAGGTCCTCGACGTACCGGCGCACCACGGCAGGGTCCTCGACCGGGGCCAGCGCCACGACGGCCGCCGCCCGCATCTGGTCGGCCCGCTGCGGGTAGTACCGGGCGAAGACCTCAGCTGACTCGGTGAGGTCGCTGGTCCAGCCGCCCCAGCGGGGCATGACCAGGGTGAACCCGGTGCGCACGAGGTGCCGGGCGAAGGCCCGGCTCAGCCGGCGGTAGTCGGCCGGTTCCGAGGCCGCCTCGAAGCGTTCGCGCCAGCGGGGCAGTACGCGGGCCAGGTCGCCGTTGGTCTCCCGGGCCAGGACGCCGTCCGGCCGGTACCGGGGCAGGTGCTCGGCCAGGTCGTCCCCGAGCAGCGGCGTGCACAGGCAGGCCAGGAACCAGCCCAGGTCGTGGCGTTCCCGCTCGCTCAGCAGCCGGTCCGTGCCGTACAGCAGGACGCCGACCCCGTCGATCTCCGGGAAGTCCTGGTCGAGCCCCTGGCCCAGCACCTCCGCGATGTCGCGGTCGTCGTGGGCGGGCTCGTCGTGCAGGGCGATCAGCAGGTCGAGGTCGGAGCGGCCGGGGCGGGCGGTGCCGCGCGGCACGGACCCGTAGAGGTAGGCGCTGTGGAGCCGGCTCCCGTAGGCCTCGGCGATCCGGCCGCGCGCGGCGGCCACGAGGCCGGTGAACGCGGGCTGGATCAGCCCCAGGGACCCCTCCCGCTCGAAGTACCCGTACGCGTCCAGACCCCGGTTTTCCATGATCCCCACTGTGCCCCTTTCCGGGGGTCGCCGCGGAGCCCTTCTCCAGGGCGCGGCGGACGCGCGGAGGGGCCCCGCCCGGCTTGCGGACAGGACCCCTCCACGACCGCGCCGGGGCGCGGCGGCCGACGCCGGTGGCGTCAGCGCGAGCGCTTGGCGAGCCGCTCCACGTCCAGCAGGATCACGGCGCGCGCCTCCAGGCGCAGCCAGCCGCGGCCCGCGAAGTCGGCCAGGGCCTTGTTCACGGTCTCGCGGGAGGCGCCGACGAGCTGGGCGAGCTCCTCCTGCGTCAGGTCGTGGACGACGTGGATGCCCTCCTCCGACTGCACGCCGAAGCGGCGCGACAGGTCGAGGAGCGCCCGGGCCACCCGGCCCGGAACGTCGGAGAAGACCAGGTCGGACATCTGGTCGTTGGTCTTGCGCAGGCGCCGGGCGACGGCGCGCAGCAGCGCGGTCGCGACCTCGGGCCGGGCGTTCAGCCACGGCTGCAGGTCACCGTGGCCGAGGCCGAGGAGCTTGACCTCGGTCAGCGCGGTGGCGGTGGCGGTGCGCGGGCCCGGGTCGAAGAGCGACAGCTCGCCGATCAGCTCGCCGGGGCCGAGGACGGCCAGCATGTTCTCGCGACCGTCGGGGGAGGTGCGGTGGAGCTTCACCTTGCCCTCGGTCACGACGTAGAGCCGGTCGCCGGGATCGCCCTCGTGGAACAGGGCGTCACCGCGTGCGAGCGTCACCTCGCCCATGGAGGCGCGGAGCTCCGCGGCCTGCTCGTCATCGAGCGCCGCGAACAGCGGGGCGCGCCGCAGAACGTCGTCCACGAGTCTCTCTCCTATGTCGACCAGCTCAGGGGACCGGTCTCCCATTTTGCCGGACGGCTCAAACAGTGCGATCAATCACTACCAAGGATGCCGGACGGACGCCCGTGCTGTGTGGTGAGCGGCCGATCGGGGTGGTGTTACCTGAGGTCCGGGCGGGTGTCGGCGCCCGGCCTTAGGCTGGCCGGGTGTCCAATAAGCCGGTGAGAGCACAGGCCAAGGGGTCCGCAGGAGTGACGGCGGCCCAAAATTCAGCCGTGGGCGAACAAGCCCCCGCGGAGGCGTCCGGCGGGTCCCGGCCGACCCCTCAGGGCAAAGCTTCGGCCAAGAAACCGCCGGGCGCGGCGGCGCGCGCGACCGCGGACAAGACGGCGTCGAGTACCCCGTCGAGGCCCGCGTCGAGGACCGTGAACGGGACCCCGGCGGCCTCCCGGGTGCCCGCCCCCGCCCGGAGCAGCGCGAAGGGCAAGGCCGAATCCCGCCTCGCGATGGTCCGGCGGGCCCGCCGCATCAACCGGGAACTGGCCGACGTGTACCCGTACGCCCATCCGGAGCTGGATTTCCGCAATCCCTTCGAGCTCCTGGTCGCCACCGTCCTGTCCGCGCAGACCACCGACCTCCGCGTGAACCAGACGACCCCCGCCCTCTTCGCCGCCTACCCGACCCCCGAGGACATGGCCGAGGCCGTGCCGGAGGAACTGGAGGAGCTGATCCGGCCGACCGGCTTCTTCCGGATGAAGGCCAAGTCCCTCCTCGGCCTGTCGCAGGCCCTGCGCGACCGCTTCGGCGGCGAGGTCCCCGGCCGGCTCGAAGACCTGGTCACCCTGCCCGGCGTGGGCCGCAAAACGGCGAACGTGGTCCTCGGCAACGTCTTCGGGGTCCCCGGGATCACCGTCGACACCCACTTCGGGCGCCTCGCCCGCCGGTTCAAGTGGACCGAGCAGGAGGACCCCGAGAAGGTCGAGGCGGAGATCTGCGCGATCTTCCCCAAGAGCGAGTGGACGATGCTCTCGCACCGCGTCGTCTTCCACGGCCGCCGCATCTGCCACGCCCGCAAGCCCGCCTGCGGCGCCTGCCCCATCGCCCCGCTCTGCCCCGCCTACGGGGAGGGCGAGACGGACCCGGAGAAGGCGAAGAAGCTGCTGAAGTACGAGAAGGGCGGCTACCCGGGCCAGCGCCTGTCCCCGCCCCCGGACTACCCGGGCCTCCCCGCCTCCCCGGCGGGAGCCCGTACGGAGGCCTGAGCACGACCAGGGGCGTACGGCCGGACGGGCCGCCGGGCCCATCGGCGGGGGCGTGCGGCGGGACGGCCGCACGCCCCCGCCGGAACGAATCGGTACCCGGACCGCGTTCAGCGGTGTGGGAGAGGGTGTTCACGGAAGAACACGGACAGGGGTGCCTATGACGCGCGGTACACAGGACGAGACCACGGCCACCACCCGCGAGGGCGACGACCTGGTCCTCAGCACCGAGGGGCTGCCCGCCTGGCTCGATCCGGTCGTGGCGGCGGCCCGCACCGTCCGGCCGCGCCAGCTCAGCCGCTTCCTGCCCCCCGAGGACGGCGGGGGCCGCCAGTCCGCCGTGCTGATCCTCTTCGGCGAGGGTCCGCGCGGCCCGGAGCTGCTGCTCCAGGAGCGCGCCGGCACCCTGCGCTCGCACGCCGGCCAGCCCTCCTTCCCCGGCGGCGCCCTCGACCCGGAGGACGGCGATCCGCACACCACCGGCCCGCTGCGCGCCGCCCTGCGCGAGGCCCGGGAGGAGACCGGTCTCGACCCGGCCGGCGTCCAGCTCTTCGGGGTGCTGCCCCGGCTCTACATCCCGGTCAGCGAGTTCGTCGTGACCCCGGTGCTCGGCTGGTGGCGCGAACCCTCCCCGGTCGGCCCGGTGGACCCCGCCGAGACGGCCCGGGTCTTCACGGTGCCCGTGGCGGATCTCACGGATCCCGCCCACCGGGTGACCGTGGTCCACCCCAGAGGCCACCAGGGGCCCGCCTTCACCGTCGAATCGGCCCTGGTCTGGGGGTTCACGGCAGGGGTGATCGACCGCATCCTGCACTTCGCGGGCTGGGAGCGTCCGTGGGACCGCTCACGTCAGGTCCCACTCGACTGGCACGCATGAGACGGTGACCCTCGTGAACGTGCTGGACATCCTGTTGCTGGTCGCCGCCGTGTGGTTCGCGATCGTGGGCTACCGCCAGGGGTTCGTCGTCGGCATCCTGTCGGTGATCGGCTTCCTCGGCGGTGGTCTCGTCGCCGTGTCCCTGCTGCCCCTGATCTGGGACCGGGTGACCGACAACGGCACCCAGGTAACCACCACCGTCGTCGTGATCGCCGTCGTGGTGATCATCATCTGCGCCTCGATCGGCCAGGCCCTGACCACCCATCTGGGCAGCCGTCTGCGACGCCACATCACCTGGTCGCCCGCCCGCGCGCTCGACGCGACCGGCGGGGCCCTGGTGAACGTCGTCGCGATGCTGCTGGTGGCATGGCTGATCGGTTCCGCGCTCGCCGGGACCTCGCTGCCCACGCTCGGCAAGGAGGTCCGCAACTCGAAGGTGCTCCTCGGCGTGTCGCGCGTGCTCCCCGCGCAGGCCAACACCTGGTTCTCGGACTTCAGTTCCACCCTCGCCCGCAACGGCTTCCCCCAGGTCTTCAGCCCGTTCTCCAACGAGCCGATCACCGAGGTGAAGGCCCCCGACCCGGCCCTCGCCCGCAGCGGCGTGGCCGAACAGGCGAAGCTCTCCATCGTCAAGGTCGTCGGTACGGCGCCCAGTTGCAGCAAGGTCCTGGAAGGCACCGGCTTCGTCTTCGCGCCGGGCAAGGTGATGACCAACGCCCACGTCGTCGGCGGCGTCATGGAGCCCACCGTGCAGGTCGGCGGCGAGGGCAAGCTCTACGACGGCAAGGTCGTGCTCTACGACTGGGAGCGCGACATCGCCGTCCTGGACGTGCCCAAGCTGCGCGCCCCGGCCCTGGAGTTCACCGAGAAGGACGCCACGAGCAGCAGCGACGCGATCGTCGCCGGCTTCCCGGAGAACGGCGCCTACGACGTCCGAGCGGCCCGGGTCCGCGGCCGGATCAACGCCAACGGCCCGGACATCTACCACCGGGGCACCGTCCGCCGCGACGTCTACTCGCTCTACGCGACCGTCCGCCAGGGCAACTCCGGCGGCCCGCTGCTGACGCCCGAGGGCCGGGTGTACGGGGTCGTCTTCGCCAAGTCGCTCGACGACCCGAACACCGGTTACGCCCTCACGGCGGACGAGATCCGGGACGACATCCGCCTCGGCAAGACCTCCAGCCGCCGGGTCGACACCCAGGGCTGCGCCCTCTGACACCCTCTCCGGGCCCCTGCCGGGGCCCGGGGCGGTGTCTCCTACATGCGTGGATGGCGCAGCCGCGCCGAGACCCAGCGGGCGCGGCGGCGCAGGATGCGTGGGATCCCCAGCCGGGGGTCGTGACCGTCCCGGCCGGCCCTGTCGTGCGTGCCCGGCGCTGTGGCCGAGCGGCGTTCGCGTGCGGTGTCACCGTGGTCGTGCGTCCAGCCCATACAACGAGCTGTGCCCGGGGCCCAGGGTCCGTAATCCCCCGAGGGGCGGCCAATTGGCCTATGCGCCGGGCAATTGAATGTCCGTATGACAGTCGCACGAAACGCCTGCCGCTCCGTCAGCCGCCCTTGAGGTCCCCGGGGATGGCCCGGGGATGGTCCGCCGACGGCCGGTCAGCGGTCGGGTTCGGGGTCCTTCAGCCAGTTCACCAGCTCGGTGGAGAAGGCCACCGGGTCCTCCTCGTGGGGGAAGTGACCCAGTCCGTCGAAGAGCCGCCAGCGGTAAGGGGCTTCGACGTACTCCCCGGAACCGGCGGCGCTGCGGGTGCGCATCACCGGGTCCAGCGAGCCGTGCAGGTGCAGCGTCGGTACCCGTACGGGCCGCTTCATCCGCCGGTAGAACTGGAGCCCGTCCGGCCGGGCCATCGAGCGCATCATCCAGCGGTACGGCTCGATGGAGCAGTGCGCCGTGGAGGGGATGCACATGGCCCGCCGGTACACGGCGAGGGCCTCCTCGTCGGCGCCGTGCGCCTGCAGCCGCGGCCCGGACCACTCCCGGATCAGCTCCCCCACGAGGGCCCCGTCGTCGGCGACCAGCTGCCGCTCGGGGACGAACGGCCTCTGGAAGCCCCACACGTGGGAGCTGGCCCGGGTCTGGCCGAAGTCCGCCAGCATGGCCGAGCGCCAGCGGCGCGGGTGCGGCATCGAGGAGACGACCAGTCGGCGCACCAGCTTGGGCCGCATCACGGCCGCCGTCCAGGCGAGGTAGCCGCCCAGGTCGTGCCCGACGAGGGCGGCGTCCGGCTCGCCGAGGGACCGCACCACTCCGGTGATGTCCAGGGCGAGGTTCGCCGGGTCGTAGCCGCGCGGGGTGCGGTCGCTGCCGCCCACCCCGCGCAGGTCCATCGCCACCGCGCGGTACCCGGCGTCGGCGAGCGCGGTCAGCTGGTGCCGCCAGGTCCACCAGAACTGGGGGAACCCGTGGAGCAGGAGGACGAGCGGGCCGTCGCCGCACTCCGCGACGTGGAAGCGCGCGCCGTTGGCGGCGACGTCCCGGTGGGTCACCTTTCTCCCGCCCGGCACGTCGATCCGGACCGCCGAGGCGGCGGTGGGCGCGGGGCTGGAGTCCGGTGAGGGGGCTGTCATGAAGACGAGCGTGCCACACCCACGGCCTGGTCACTCACCGGCCGCGGGTGCGGCTTGACGGTTCCGAGGACCGCGGCGGTCTCCTTGACGGACTCGACCGTCTTCACCGGAGGCTTGAGCTTCTTGAACTTCGTCATGGCCAGCAGCCCGGTCAGGCCCGCGAGCAGCCAGAACGCGACGCCGACGATGAGGAAGGACCAGGCCAGGCCGAGCCCGAGATTGTGGATGCCGTAGGCCGCGGCGAAACTCAGTACGGGGAGGGAGAAGAGCAGCAGCACGCCCGCCACGATGGCGGCGCCGCTGCCGACGCCCGCGCGCCTGACGTCCTGCTTGAGCTCGACCTTGGCGAGGGCGATCTCGTCGTGCACCAGGGCCGACATCTCGGCGGTGGCCGAGGCGACCAGCTGGCCGAGCGTGCGCTCGACTCCCGGAGCCCCTTGGTCCACTGCGCTCATCTCTGACTCCCTCTGTCGTCTGCTGTCGGCGGCTGTCCTCCGTCGTCAGTCAGATCATGCCGGACGGTCGGCGCCGGTGCTGGACCCGCCCGGCGCTTCCCGGGTGGATCCACCCGCGGGACCGCGCCCGGCCGGGGCGGCGGTCCCGGCCCTGCGGCGGTGCTCGGCGGCCTTCTCCTCGTAGATCTTCGCCATCCGCAGGTGGTACGCCGGGTTGTCCTGCTCGTAGATGTCCGGGATCCCGTCGGCGTCCTCGTCGCGCTCCTCGGCCTCGGTCAGCGACCGGTAGCGGCGGTCGCGCAGCTTGAGCATCACGCACGCGATGACCGCCGCGATCAGGGAGCCGAGCAGGACGGCCGCCTTGATCTCGTCGGTCAGTACGGGGTCCGTGGCGAACGCCAGCTCACCGATCAGCAGGGAGACGGTGAAGCCGATGCCGGCGAGGGAGGCCACGGCCAGTACGTCGGGCCAGGCGAGGTCCTCGTTCAGCTCGGCCTTGGTGAAGCGGGCGGCGAGCCAGGTGCCGCCGAAGATGCCGACCGTCTTGCCGACGACGAGCCCGAGCACCACGCCGAGGGTTTCGGGGCGGGTGAAGACCTGCGCGATGGCCTCGTCGGAGAGCGAGACCCCGGCGGAGAGCAGGGCGAAGAGGGGTACGGCCAGGCCGGCCGAGACGGGGCGGACCAGGTGCTCGATGTGTTCGCCGGGGGAGTGTTCCTCGCCGTCCCTGCGGGTGCAGCGCAGCATCAGGCCCATCGCGACGCCGGCGATGGTGGCGTGGACGCCGCTGTTGTACATCAGGCCCCAGATGACCAGGGCGAGCGGGACGTACACGTACCAGCCGCGGACGCCGAGGCGCAGCAGGAACCAGAAGAGGACCAGCCCCGCGAGGGCCCCGCCGAGGGCGAGAAAGTCGATCTTGCTGGTGAAGAACACCGCGATGATCAGAATGGCGAAGAGGTCGTCGACGACCGCCAGGGTCAGCAGGAAGGCGCGCAGCGCGGACGGCAGCGAGGTGCCGATGACCGCGAGGACGGCGAGGGCGAAGGCGATGTCGGTGGCCGTCGGGACCGCCCAGCCGTCGAGCGATCCGTTGCCGAAGGTGTTGACCAGGGTGTAGACCACCGCGGGCACGGCCATGCCGCAGAGGGCGGCGATCACGGGGAGGGCGGCGGCCTTGGGGTCGCTCAGGTCGCCCGCGACCAGCTCGCGCTTGAGTTCGATGCCGGCGACGAAGAAGAAGATCGCGAGCAGGCCGTCGGCCGCCCAGTGCTGGAGCGAGAGGTCCAGGCCCAGGGCGGCGGGGCCGATGTGGAAGGACCTGACGCTGTCGTAGCTCGCGGATATCGCCGGGATGTTCGCCCATATGAGGGCGGCGATGGCGGCCGCCAGGAGCAGGACCCCGCCGACGGTCTCGGTGCGCAGTGCGTCGGCGACGAAGCGGCGCTCGGGGAGGGAGAGCCTGCCGAGGAACTTGCGGCGGGTGCTGGGCGGGGGCGTGGCCACGGTGGGAACCTCCGGGTGGGCGACGGCATGGCAAATGCAGTTGCCGACCAGACTTCCCGGCGCACCCTGAGACTCTTTTGAACGTCAGATGTTGACGCTTCCTTTACTTTACAGGGTTCGCGCGGTCGTATCGGGTGATCTTCACCTTAAACGGGAGGAGGGCGTCCGGCGCGTTGTGCGCCGGACGCCCTCCAGGACCCGTGGTCCGCCGTCCGTCGGTCCCGTCAGTCCTGGCAGGCCCCGCCAGTCCCGTCGGTCCCGACAGCCCCGTCAGTCCTCGCTGGAGGCGCTCGGCAGCTTGGTCTGGATCAGCGCCATCACCGAGGAATCGGCGAGCGTGGTCACGTCACCGACCGCCCGGTCCTCCGCCACGTCACGCAGCAGACGGCGCATGATCTTGCCGGAACGGGTCTTCGGCAGTTCCTGCACCGGGACGATCCGCTTCGGCTTGGCGATCGGGCCGAGGGTGGCGCCCACGTGGTTGCGCAGCTCCCCGACCAGGGCGTCCGTCTCGGTGGCGCTGCCGCGCAGGATGACGAAGGCCACGATGGCCTGGCCGGTGGTCTCGTCCTTGGCGCCCACGACGGCCGCCTCGGCGACCGACGGGTGCGAGACGAGCGCCGACTCCACCTCGGTGGTCGAGATGTTGTGGCCCGACACCAGCATCACGTCGTCGACCCGGCCGAGCAGCCAGATGTCGCCGTCGTCGTCCTTCTTGGCACCGTCGCCCGCGAAGTACTTGCCCTCGAAGCGGGACCAGTAGGTGTCGACGAAGCGCTGGTCGTCGCCCCAGATGGTGCGCAGCATCGACGGCCACGGCTCGGTGAGGACCAGGTAGCCGCCTCCACCGTTGGGCACCTCGCGGCCCTCGTCGTCCACGACGGTGGCACCGATGCCGGGCAGCGCGCGCTGCGCGGAGCCGGGCTTGGTCTCGGTGACGCCCGGCAGCGGGGCGATCATCATGGCGCCGGTCTCGGTCTGCCACCACGTGTCCACGATCGGGCAGCGGTCGCCGCCGATGTGCTTGCGGTACCAGATCCAGGCCTCGGGGTTGATCGGCTCGCCGACCGAGCCCAGGACGCGCAGGCTCGACAGGTCGAACTTCGCGGGGATGTCGTCGCCCCACTTCATGAACGTACGGATCGCCGTGGGCGCGGTGTAGAGGATGGTGACGCCGTACTTCTGCACGACCTCCCAGAACCGGCCCTGGTGCGGGGTGTCCGGCGTGCCCTCGTACATCACCTGGGTGGCGCCGTTGGCGAGCGGACCGTAGACGATGTAGGAGTGCCCGGTCACCCAGCCGATGTCGGCGGTGCACCAGTAGACGTCGGTCTCCGGCTTGAGGTCGAAGACGGCGTGGTGGGTGTACGAGGCCTGCGTGAGGTAGCCGCCGGAGGTGTGCAGGATGCCCTTGGGCTTACCCGTGGTCCCCGAGGTGTACAGGATGAAGAGCGGGTGCTCGGCGTCGAAGGCCTGCGGGGTGTGCTCGGTGGACTGGCGGCCGACCACGTCGTGCCACCAGACGTCGCGGCCCTCGGTGACGGCGGTGTCCTGGCCGGTGCGGCGCACCACGAGGACGTGCTCGACCTGCGGGCACTTGGCGACGGCCTCGTCGATGGCGGGCTTGAGCGCACTGGGCTTGCCGCGGCGGTAGCCGCCGTCGGCGGTGATCACCAGCTTGGCGTCGGCGTCCTGGATGCGGGAGGCGACGGCGTCGGCGGAGAAGCCGCCGAAGACCACCGAGTGGGCGGCGCCGACGCGCGCGCACGCGAGCATCGCGACGACGGCCTCGGGGATCATCGGCAGGTAGACGGCGACCCGGTCGCCCGCCTGGACACCGAGCTCGGTGAGGGCGTTGGCGGCCTGCGAGACCTCGTCCTTGAGCTGGGCGTAGGTCAGGGAGCGGCTGTCGCCGGGCTCGCCCTCGAAGTGGATGGCGACGCGGTCGCCGTTGCCGGCCTCGACGTGCCGGTCCACGCAGTTGTACGCGACGTTCAGCTTGCCGTCGGCGAACCACTTCGCGAACGGCGGGTTGCTCCAGTCGAGCGTCTCGGTCGGCTCGGTGTCCCAGGTCAGCCGCCGGGCCTGCTCGGCCCAGAAGCCCAGCCGGTCCGCGTCGGCCTGCGCGTACGCCGCCTCGGTCACGTTGGCGGCGGCGGCCAGATCGGCGGGCGGTGCGAACCGCCGCTCCTCCTTGAGCAGATTGGCCAGGCTGTCATTGCTCACGACATCTCCCTTTCCCAGGGTGTCCGTTGTGTCCCCGGGCATAGCTCATCAGGTCAGACGCCCAGGTGACAAGGGGTAGCCGAGAATTGGTTTAGACCTATAGCACGACTGGGCGGCCCGTGCGCCGCAGCGTACGCGCGCGCCGCGCGCGGCGCGCGAAAGGCCCCCTCCCGCCGCAGGGTGCGAGAAGGGGCCAACAGCTTGCACGGATACGGGAGGGTATCGGTTCGGACGGAATTTCGGTCAGGCGTTCTGGCCCACGCTGTCGAAAACCCGACAGTCGAAGAAGTCCTCGCCCCCGGACAGCAGGTAGGCCTGGGCCTCGCCCACGTGGAAGTACATCCCGTGCAGTTCCAGCGAGCCGTCGGCGAGCCGGCGGGCCACCGATTCGTGGGCCCGCAGGTGGTCCAGCTGCTGGACCACATTGGTCAGGCAGAGCTGCTCCACGGCATCCGCCGGGAGCCGGCCCGCGATCCGGGCCCAGGCGTGGTGCCGGCTGGCCATCCGCTCCAGGCTGGGCAGGCCGTGTCGCAGCCAGCGGCGCAGCGGGGTCATCGGGGCGCCCGGGTGGGAGTTCAGCAGGGCCTGCATGGCGCCGCAGCCGGAGTGCCCGCACACCGTGATGCTGTCGACCTTCAGCACGTCCACGGCGTACTCGATGGCCGCCGCGACCGAGTCGTCGGTGGCTTCGGCTCCGGGCGGGGGGACCAGGTTGCCGACGTTGCGGACGGTGAAGAGGTCGCCGGGTCCGCTCGCCGTGATCATGCTGGTCACCAGGCGGGAGTCCGCGCAGGTGAGGAAGAGCTGCGAGGGCCGCTGTCCCTCGCGGGCCAGGCGGGCCAGCTCGTCGCGGACGTGTGGGGCGGTGTCCCGCTGGAAGGCGCCGATCCCGCTGGCGAGTTGACCCGCGCCGCGGCGCCGGGGTGAGGCCGTCCCGGCGTCGCGGGGCTCGGCCGCGCTCGGGATCGTCCCGGCCGCCTCGCCCGCCGGGCCGTGGGCGGCGACCGCCGGGTGCGTGGCGGGCGGGGTGCGGTGGTCGCAGTGGTTCTGCCAAGGGGTCCACGGGCGGCAGCACTGGTGCGCTCCCCGGCCTTCGCCGCGGTGGCCGCCCGCCCCGCCGATCGCGGTGCTCCCGCCCGCCGGCGCCCGCCCGGACCCGGTGGGGGAGCCCTGGCCCGGCCGCACGCCGGCGCCGGTTCCGGGCGTCGCCCCGGTGGGCCGGGCGTGGCCACCGCGGGAGATGGCGGTCCCGCCCCGGCCGGTGAGTTCCACCGAACCCCCGTGGGCCAGGTGCGTGTCCTGCCAGTCCTGGAGGATCTCGTAGGCGGCGTGGTCGATGAACGAGCCGTCCAACTCGACCACGGCGTGACCCTCGTGCGGGATCGAGTTCAGCACCCGGCTCAGGCGCGGCACGGCGAGGAAGGTCAACTGCCCGCGCGCCCGGACCCGGTGGACGCCGTCCGTCTCGTCCAGGGTGATCCTCGTGCGCGCCAGCCGGTGCATGGCCAGGGCCACGGCCACGGCGATGCCCACGGCGACGCCTTCGAGGACCCCGCCCAGGACCACGGCGACGATGGTGGCCGCGTAGACCAGTACCTCCCGGTACCGGGTGACGGTCCTCAGGTGCGTGATGCTGACCACCTGGATGCCGACGGCCAGCACCAGCGCCGCCAGGGCGGCGAGCGGGATCAGGTCGAGCACGGGGACGAGCAGTCCGGCCGCGAGCACCACCCACAGTCCGTGCAACATGGCTGATTTACGGCTTACGGCACCGGACTTGACGTTCGCCGCGCTGCGTACGGCCACGGCCGCGACGGGGAGCCCGCCGAGCATCCCGGAGACGATGTTGGCGGCGCCCTGTCCGCGCAGCTCGCGGTCGAGGTCGGCGCGGGGCGGGCGGTCGCCCGTACCGCGCTCGGAGGCGATCAGCTTGTCGGTGGCGACGGAGGACATCAGGGACTCGACGCTGCCGACCAGGGTGATGGTCAGCACGGCGGCGATGATCCCGAGCACCGGGCCCTGCGGTAGCTCGGGCAGTGCGTGGCTGCTCCAGGAGGGCAGGTCCACCCGGGGCAGGTCGAGCCCGGCCAGGGCGGCGCCGGCGGTGGCCGCGGCGACCGCCGCCAGTGCGGCGGGCACCTTGCGCAGGGCCTGCCCGGCGCGCCCGGGGATCCGGGGCCAGAGCAGCAGGACGCACAGGGTCAGCGCGCTCACCCCGAGCGCGGCCGGATGCAGATCGGCCAACTGGGCCGGCAGCCCGAGTACGTTGGCGACGGCCGAGCTCTGCGGGGTGCCGCCGAGCACGATGTGCAGTTGGGCCAGCGCGATGGTCACGCCGATGCCGGCCAGCATCCCGTGCATGATCGCCGGACTCACCAGCAGGGCCGAGCGCGCGGTGCGCAGGAAGGCCAGTCCTAGCTGGCAGCAGCCGGCCAGGACGGTGATGGCGCAGGTGGTGCGCCAGCCGTAGTGCTGGATCAACCCGGCGGTCACCACGGTGAGTCCGGCGGTCGGCCCGCTCACCTGGAGCGGGGCGCCGCCGAGCCGCCCGGCCACGATCCCGCCCACCGCGGCGGCCACCAGCCCCGCTTGCAGGGGGGCTCCGGTGGCCAGGGCGATGCCCAGCGAGAGGGGAAGCGCGATCAGGAAGACGGCGACGGACGCGGACAGGTCCGCATGGAGCCCCTTGGGGCGGGGCCCGTCACCGTCGGGTCCTTGGTTCGTGGAGGGGGGTGTGGCGGCTGTCGTCATCGGTTCCCGTCTCCTCGGGGGAGGTGATGAAGCGGCGGGAGTCTCAACACTCGGTAAATGGATGGTAATGGAGAGTAAAGGTCGCTGGTAGGCAATGCGGGCAAATGGGCGACGAATTAGCACTCAGGAGTGATTAAGTATTTTGTCTGCCTTGTCATACCTTCCTTAAAGCGGACCGCGTGGGACGTTGCGTCACGGAAGTCCCGCGATGGAACTGCGAGGGAGAGGTGTGCGGATGATCGCCGCCACGAAGAAGATCGCCGGCGGCCTGGTCGCCACGGCCCTGGTGCTGGGTGTCGCCGGCTGCAGCGCCTCCGGGCCCGCCCGCCCCGGCGCTCCCGGTGCCCCCGGCAACCAGAACACGAAGAAGGGCGCCGCCGCCCCGGAAGCCCCCGGCAGTGTCAACCGCCCCATCGGCGACGGTTCGACCGCCTACACCGGCTCCCAGCCGAACGTGCAGAAGCCGCAGCGGCTGAAGCCCGGTGAGAAGCCCCCGCAGTTCGTGGTGTTCTCGTGGGACGGCGCGGGTGAGGACAGCCAGAAGCTCTTCTCGCACTTCCGTGAGGTGGGCAAGCAGAACAACGCCCGGATGACCTACTTCCTCAGCGGTGTGTACATGCTCCCGGAGGAAAAGCGTTCCCTCTACACGGCCCCCCAGCACTCCGCGGGCCTCTCCGACATCGGCTTCGGCGACCTCCAGGGCATCAAGGACACCGCCGGCCAGGTCCGCGGGGCCTGGCTGGAGGGCAACGAGATCGGCACCCACTTCAACGGCCACTTCTGCGGCCCCGACCGGGGTGTCGGCACCTGGTCCGTGGAGGAGTGGAAGAGCGAGATCGACCAGGCCAAGTCCTTCGTCAAGAACTGGAAGACGAACACCCCGGCGCTCAAGGACCTGGCGGCGCTCCCCTTCGACTACGACAAGGAACTCATCGGCGCCCGCACACCCTGCCTCGAAGGCCAGAAGAACTTCATGCTGGCGGCGAAGGACATGGGCTTCCGCTACGACTCCAGCGGCATCAGCAAGCAGATCTGGCCGAAGAAGACGGACGGGCTCTGGGACCTCCCGCTCCAGCTGGTGCCCATGCCCGGGCGCGCCTTCGACACCCTGAGCATGGACTACAACTACATGGTCAACCAGTCCGGTACGACCACCCAGGGCGACCCCTCCCAGCACGAGTACTGGGGCGACCAGATGCGCGACGGCCTGCGCCAGGCCTTCGACCGGGTCTACCAGGGAAACCGGGCGCCGCTGATCATCGGCAACCACTTCGAGTCGTGGAACGGCGGCACCTACATGCGTGCCATCGAGGAGTCCATCCAGACCATGTGCACCAAGCCGGAGGTCAGGTGCGTGCCCTTCCGCGAGCTCGCGGACTGGCTGGACGCCCAGGACCCGAAGGCGCTGGAGTGGATGCGCACCCTCGGCGTCGGCCAGGCGCCGAAGGACGGGTGGACGAAGTTCCTGACCGCGGGGCCGCCGCCCGCGCCGCCGACGGCCCCGGCCGCGGTCACGCCGGCTGAGGAGTCGAACGAGGGCTGACCAGGGCCTCGTGCAGGACGAAGCCGGGGTCGACCTGCTCCGCCAGGTCGGCCCCGGTCTTGGCGTTCCCCCAGCTCTCCGCGTTGCGCAGGTGGAAGTGGACCATCTGCTCCGTGTACTTGTCCCAGTCGCGGTCGGCGTACGAGTCCTCGGCCGCGTCCTGGAGTGACTGCAGCGCGAGCCGGTTGGTCGCCTCCAGCAGGTCGAACGGCGCGGGGCGGCCCTTCTCCATCGCCCGCACCCAGTCGGAGTGCCCGAAGGTGACCAGCAGGTCCTCTCCCACCTCGTCCTGGAGGAACTCGATGTCCTCCGGGCCCTGCACCTTGTTGCCGACCACCTTGAGCGCGATGCCGAAGTCCCGCGCGTACTCCTTGTACTGCCGGTAGACGGATACGCCCTTGCGGGTCGGTTCGGCCACGAGGAAGGTCATGTCGAAGCGGGTGAACATGCCCGAGGCGAAGGAGTCCGAGCCGGCCGTCATGTCGACGACGACGTACTCGTCCGGGCCGTCGACCAGGTGGTTGAGGCAGAGCTCCACCGCGCCGACCTTCGAGTGGTAGCAGGCCACGCCGAGGTCGGCCTCGGTGAACGGCCCGGTGGCCATCAGCCGCACGGGCTCCCCGTCGAGCAGCAGCGTGCGCGCGCAGGCCTCGTAGACGGGGTTGTCCTCGGTGACCCGCAGCAGTCGCGAGCCGGCGCCGGGCGGGGTGGTCTTGATCATGCTGTCGGTGGATGCGATGCGCGGGTTGGAACCGCGCAGGTACTCCTTGATGAGGGGGAGGTGCGCACCCAGGGCGGGCAGTGCGGCCGCCTCGTCCTCGGGGAGCCCGAGGGCCGCGCCGAGGTGCTGGTTGATGTCGGCGTCCACCGCGACGACGGGGGCTTCATTGGCTGCGAGGTGGCGGATGAAGAGGGAGGACAGGGTCGTCTTGCCGCTGCCGCCCTTTCCCACGAAAGCGATCTTCATGTTCACCAAGCGTAGTGGCATGGTAGCGCGGTGTGGTCAAGGTGAGTGAAGAAGACCACTCCAAGGAGGGGTCGGTGCTACGGCCGCGCAGTGCGTAGGCTCCCTACTTATGAGTAGCGCTTCTGACCCGCTGGCGGCCCTGGGTTCGCTCCCGGGAGTCGCAGAGTCCGTGGATTCCGTACGCAAGGCCGTGGACCGGGTCTACGGGCACCGCGTCATGCGCCGGCGCAGCGGGGAGATCACCTCGGAGGCCGCGCTGCGCGGCGCGCGGGGCAGTGCGGCGCTGTCCGGCGCGGACTGGGCGCTGGAGGAGGTGCGCCGCCGCACCGACTTCGGCGCCGAGGCGCAGGCGCTGACGGTGGGTGCCGCGCTGCGCCTGACGGCCGAGGCGGGCCAGCTGCTGAGCATCTGGCGCCAGTCGCCGCTGCGGGTCCTCGCGCGGCTGCACCTGGTGGCGTCCGGGTCGACCGCGGCCGGGGACGTCGTGGGCCGGCCGCGGCTGGCCGGGGAGCCGGTGGACGAGCCGCTGGTGGACCTTCCGCTGCCCGGCGCCGACGAGGTGGCGGGCCGGCTGGACGGCCTGTCCCGGCTGATCATCGCGGGTGGCTCGGCTCCCGCCCTGATCACGGGTGCGGTGGTGCACGGCGAGCTCCTGGCGCTGAGGCCGTTCGGCTCGTACAACGGCCTGGTCGCGCGCGCGGCCGAGCGGATCGTGCTGATCAACAGCGGCCTCGATCCGAAGGCGATCTGTCCGGCGGAGGTCGGTCACGCCGAGCAGGGCGTGAAGGCCTATCTGGAGGCCTTCGAGGGCTACGTCTCCGGGACCCCGGAGGGGATGGCCGCCTGGATCGCGCACTGTGGCCGCGCGATCGAGCTCGGGGTGCGGGAGTCGACGGCGGTCTGCGAAGCCCTCCAGCGCGGCGCGGCGTAGGAGGAGGGGTCTCCGGTTCGGGGCCCGGTGCTCTCAGGGGCGCCGGGGGCCGGGTCGGGGCGCGCAGGGGCCGGAACAGGGTTGCGGCGACACCGTACTGCTGTGGTGTCGCCGCTGGCATTCGCGCCCAGTTACCAAGCGTCCTCGATATGTGCCCATCAGGTCGGGAGCTTTGCCCGGTTACCTGGTGCGGCTGGCCCGTAATCGACGGGTCGACGTCGCGTGGGTGCTCGGCGTTCATGCTTCGGTCCGTGGGCCTTACTGCGTTTTAAAGATGATCCTCTCGGATGTTCTTTGGTCTCGCGGGCCGTTGACTCCTTTGTACTCCGCTTCCGAGCCGAGCGAAACCCCTGGCTGGAGTTCTTTACTTTCCGGGATGACCCGGGGCGATTCGGACAGTCCAAAACGCCCCAGGTCAGGACACCCGGCGGTGCGGTGGCAGCGGGGATCAGGCGGTGGTGGCGGAGGCCCGACGGCGGCTGGCGTACCAGACGAGACCGGCGGTGGCCGCGGCCGCGCCCACCGCCGCGGCGGCGACGAGGGCCGGGCGCGCGGGCATCGAGAGCGCGGGCAGCCGCTGCTTGAGCCGTACCGGCCTGCTGAACACCAGAACCGGCCACTCGCGCGCCACGGCCTCCCGGCGCAATGCCCGGTCCGGGTTGACCGCGTGCGGGTGCCCGACGGCTTCGAGCATCGGCACGTCGGTGAACGAGTCGCTGTACGCGTAGCACCGGGCCAGGTCGTAGCCCTCGGACTCGGCGAGCTCCCGGACGGCTTCCGCCTTCGTGGGCCCGTAGGCGTAGTACTCGATCTCCCCGGTGAAGCAGCCGTCGGCGCCGACCACCATGCGGGTGGCCACGACCCGGTCCGCCCCGAGCATCTCGCCGATCGGCTCGACGACTTCGGCGCCGGACGTCGACACGATCACCACGTCACGGCCCGCGGTGTGGTGGGCCTCGATGAGGGATGCGGCCTCGTCGTAGATGATCGGGTCGATCAGGTCGTGGAGGGCTTCGGCGACGATCTCCCGGACCTGCTGCACGTTCCACCCCTTGCAGAGGGCGGAGAGGTACTCGCGCATCCGCTCCATCTGGTCGTGGTCGGCTCCGCCGGCCAGGAAGATGAACTGCGTGTACGCGGTGCGCAGCACGGCCCGCCGGTTGATCAGGCCGCCCTGGTAGAAGGACTTGCTGAACGTCAGAGTGCTGGACTTCGCAATGACCGTCTTGTCCAGGTCGAAGAAGGCGGCGGTCCGAGGCAAGGAGTGCGGCAAGGGCTGATTTTCCACGACCCGAGCATATGCGCCCACCATTCGGCGTAAGGTGTGGCGCGTGGGTTTGCCTGAGAAGGCTCTCGGGTACACCATGGAAGTCACGGATCGTTCGCGACCGTGCTAACCCGGTCTGGCTCCTCCCCCCCCGAGTCGGACCGTGGGGACGACCCCCGCTCTCCCCCCCGGCGGGGGTCGTCGCATGTCCGGACGCGGTTCGCGTCCCGTGCCTTCGGCCTTCAGTGGTCATCCGCTCGACCCTCCCTCGTCTGCGGGCCCGCATGGCTCAGGCCCTCACCCCCTCGAACTCGTCACGCTGCGTAGTGGTTCCGGCGCGCTCCGGAACTCACCTGATGGGGTGGCGAAGTTATTCACAAGGGCCTTCTCGTCCACAGTTTTGGAGCAAGATCCACTCCCTTTTCCGGATCGCTGCACCGTGATTCCAGCCGCGAAGTCCGCGGCACGTGGATTTGCGGTGAGAAGGGGGCGGAGATCGTGGCTGGATCGAAGTCGTGTGAAGGGCCGGAGCCCGTGGTGACCGGCGGGGGCGGGCGGGCCGCAGGTGCGCCCGGGGCGCTGCCCGGTGGCGGGCGGCCGCTGATCATCACCGAGGACCCGCTGCTGCTCGACGACCTGCTGCGGCTGTGCGCCGCCGCCGGCGCCGAACCGCACGTGCACCATGCGGTGCCCGAGCAAAGCGGGGCCGGTGGTGCGCGCGGGAGCGGGGACGACGGGAGCGCCTTCGCGGGTGGTGGGCCGCGCGGTGGCGTGGGATGGGAATCGGCCCCGCTCGTCCTGGTCGGCGACGACGCCGCGCGCCGGGTGGGCGGAGCGCCGCGCCGCGGCGGGGTGTTCCTCGTCGGCCGGGACCTCGACGACCCCCTGGTGTGGCAGAGGGCGGTGGAGATCGGTGCCGAGGAGGTACTGCGGCTCCCCGACGCCGAGAGCCTGCTCGTCGACCGCATCGCCGACGTGGTGGAAGGGGCCGGACGCCCCGCCCTGGCCGTCGGTGTGATCGGCGGCAGCGGCGGAGCAGGCGCCTCCACCCTCGCCTGCGCCCTCGCGCTCGGCGCGGGCCGGGCCGGGGAGCGCACCATCCTCATCGACGGCGACCCGCTCGGCGGCGGCATGGACGTCCTGCTCGGGGGCGAGAGCGCCGAGGGGCTGCGCTGGCCCGACTTCGCCGCCTCGCGCGGCCGGGTCGGGTCGGGCGCCCTGGAGGAGTCCCTGCCCGAACTGCACGCGCTGCGGGTGCTCAGCTGGGACCGCGGCGAACGGGTGGTCGTGCCGCCCGCCGCGATGCGGTCGGTCGTGGCCGCCGCGCGCAGGAGGGGCGGCGTGGTCGTGGTCGACCTTCCCCGGCGGGTGGACGAGGCCGTGGCGGAGGTGCTGGCCCAGCTCGACCTGGTGCTGCTCGTGGTGCCCGGCGAGCTGCGGTCGGTGGCCGCGGCGGGCCGGGTGGCCGCCGGGGTGCGGATGGTGGCCCGGGACGTGCGGGTGGTCGTACGGGGCCGCTGCCGGGAAGGGCTCGACGCCGAAGCGGTGGCGGCGCTGCTGGGGGCACCGCTGGCCGGGGAGGTGCCCGTGGAGGTGGGACTTCCCGGCCGGGTGCAGGAAGGGGAGCCGCCGGGTGCGCGGGGCGCGCTGGCCCGGTTCTGCGACGGCTTCTGGCAGCGGGCCCTGGGCTCCGCGCAAGGAGTGCCGGCATGAGCGCGCCACTGCTGGACGCGGTGCGCCAGCACCTCGCCGAGACCGGGGCGGAACCCACTCCGGCCAGGGTCGTGGCGGCCCTGCGGGCACAGGGCCGGCTGCTCGGGGACTCGGAAGTGCTGGGAGTGGCAGCGGAGTTGCGGTCCGAGCTGGTCGGTGCGGGGCCGCTGGAGCGGTTGCTCGCCGACCCCGAGGTCACCGATGTACTGGTGGCCGCCCCCGACCGGGTGTGGGTGGACCGGGGCGGCGGGCTGGAGTTGACGGAGGTGACGTTCGCCGACGCCGAGGCCGTGCGCAGGCTGGCCCAGCGGCTGGCCGCCGTCGCCGGGCGGCGGCTGGACGACGCCCGGCCCTGGGTGGACGCCCGGATGCCGGACGGCACCCGGCTGCACGCCGTGCTTCCCCCGGTGGCGGTCGGGTCGGCCTGCCTGTCGCTGCGCGTGGTGCGGCCCAAGGCGTTCACGCTGGACGAGCTCGTGGCCGCGGGAACCCTGCCCCCGGGCGGGCAGCGCCTCCTGAGGGCCATGGTCGAGGCCCGGCTGTCGTTCCTCGTCTCCGGAGGTACGCAGACTTGCTAAAGAAGACTATCCCGAGCCGACATGCCAACGGCCCCAGTCCTCGCCGGACGGGGCCGTTCTCGTGGTGGGCGTGAGTCTGAGGCGCTGCTGTTACGCCACCGCCTTCCGCACCGCCTCCGCCAGCGTAGCCGCCCGGACGTCGTCCGAGCCGCTGACGATGTGGTTCATCACGTAGCCGAAGGCGATGCCGTGTTTTGGGTCGGCGAAGGCAAGTGAGCCACCGCGGCCTGTGTGGCCGAACGCCTGTGGGCCGGTCATGGCGTTGCCTTCCGTGGGCAGCATGTAGCCGGTGCCGAATCGGCTGGGAATCAGCATCACCTGATCCTTCCCGCCGGCCTGTTCCTTGGTCGCCGATGCCAGGGTCTCCGGGGCAAGGAGGCGTACTCCGTCAACCTCGCCGATCAGTGCCGCGTACATGCGGGCTAGTGCCCGTGCGGTGCCGATGCCGTTGGAGGAGGGGAGTTCCGCAGCCTGCACCTGGGGCGAGTCGAAGTCGATCGCGGCCGGGTTGGTGACCGCGAACGCCCGATTGCTCAGTGAGTTCGGGTCCCGCCAAGCGGCGACCTGTTCACGAAGATCCTCGGGAACCGACTCGGCGGGCACCGCCGTAAGGTCCACGGCCGGTGGCCGGTACGCCATACGGCTGACTCGATCGCGTTCCCCCTCGGGCAGGCCGATGAAGAAGTCCAGTCCCAGCGGGCGCGCGATCTCCTCGGCGAAGAACCGGCCCGTCGAGCGGCCGGCGGCTCGGCGGATCACCTCGCCGACCAGCCAGCCCCACGTTCGGCCGTGGTACCCGTGTGCAGTACCTGGAGTCCACTGGGGTCGCTGGGCCGCCAACGCTGCCACCATGGGCTCCCAGCTCAGCGCCTCGGCGAGCGGCAGAGGGTGATCCAGCGCGACCAGACCGGCTTGGTGGGACAGGAGCCAGCGGACGGGGATGTCCGCCTTGCCGTTCGCTGCGAACTCCGGCCAGTACCGGGCCACCGGTGCGTCAAGGTCGAGCATGCCGCGCTCGGCCAGCATGTGCGCTGCGGTCGCGGTGGCTCCCTTGGTTGCTGAGTAGACGAGTTGCAGGGTGTCCCGCGCCCATGGACGACCGGTCTTCGGGTCGGCGACTCCGCCCCAAAGGTCCACCACTGGGCGGCCGTGCTGGTAGACGCACACGGCCGCGCCGATGTCCCCGTGTCGGTTGAAGTTCGCTTCGAACGCCTCGCGGACCGGTTCGAAGCCGGGTGCTACCTCACCGTCGATCGTCGTCATGCCGCTCATCCTGGCAGCCGGGTTGCCCTCTCTGACAGGGCGGTAGCCGGTGCTCAAAGGCGTTCGGCATCGGTGCGCACGACGAGGGTGACGCGTTCGCCGCTCGTGATCGGCCGTACGCCGTGGATGTGGTCGCGGGTGGCCGGGAAGGCGACCAGACTCCCGCAGGGGGGCTTGATTTCCTGGGCGGGGTTCTCGAAGAAGAGCTCGCCTCCGCCGTAGGAGTCTGGGGTGTTGAGCCAGATCACAAGGGTGAGGTCGCCGCCGACGATGGGCTGTCCGTTGGTACGGGCCCGCTCGCGTTCGATGTCGGTGACCTCGTCGTGGTGGGCGACGAAACCGACTCCGGGGCCGTAGCGGTAGACCACCGCGGGCTGGGTGGGTATGCGCTTCGCGGCGATCTCGAAGTGGTCGCGCAGGTAGAGGGCCGAGTAGTAGATGGCCGCCTCCTCCAAGTGCGTCGGGACCTCGACGTACTCGCTCTTCCGCAGCGATTCGTCAATGACGCCCTGGTAGGTGCGCGGGTGGGCGGTCTGGCTCTTCACGTGGTCCATCAGCGCCCCGCAGAGGCTGAGGGGGATCGCGCTCTCCACGATGAGCGGTAAGCGGCTCTTCCAGGTCATGAGGTGGGCTCCTTCCACCAACGGGTGCCTTCGGGCGAGTCTTCGAGGATCACGCCCTGTTCGGTGAGCTGGTCTCGGATCGCGTCGGCTTCGGCGAACTTCCTCGCCGCACGGAGCCGGTCGCGCTCCTTTACGAGTTCGTCAACGGCGGCGTCGCTCTGGGCGGCGCCGGGGATGTCGAAGGTTCCGAAGAGGTTGTTCACGTCCTCGATCAGCCGCTGAGCGGCCGGTCCGGCCGGCTCGTCCATGCGGTTCTGCTCGCGGATGAACTGGAAGAGGACGGCCAGGGCGCCGGGGGTGTCGAAGTCGTCGTCCAGGCGCTCACGCATCTCCCTCCAGGTGTCGGCGGCGCGTGCAGTGTTCTCCTGGCTGTCCGTGTGCGCGGGGTCGATGGTCCGGGCGAAGTTCTCGATCCGGCGGCGTGCCCCCCGGGCCTGCTCCAGCGTGGAATCGCTCAGCTCCATAGAAGAGCGGTAGTGCTGGGAGAGGAACGCGTGCCGCAGGGTGCGGAAGTCCGTCCGGGTGAGGGCGTCCCGGATGGTGAGGAAGTTGCCGGTGCTCTTCGACATCTTCTCGCCGTCGACGCGCAGCAGTCCGGTGTGCATCCAGTAGCGGGCCAGCGGCTCGATCCCGGAGGCGGCTTCCATCTGGGCCACCTCGGCCTCGTGGTGCGGGAAGATGAGGTCCACGGCCCCGCCGTGCAGGTCGTACGAGGGTCCGAAGAACGTCTCCGTGATCGCGGTGTCCTCGATGTGCCAGCCGGGCCGGCCCTGGCCCAGCTCGGTCTCCCAGAACGGTTCGCCGTCCTTACGGCCCTTCCACAGCGCGAAGTCGCCCGGGTTGCGCTTCTTCGAGTTGTCGTCGATCCGCGACACCGAGTCCTCGGGGCGCAGGTCGGTGCGGCCGGAGAGCTTGCCGTACGCGGGGAACGAGGCCAGGTCGAAGTACCAGCCGTCATCGAGCTGATAGGCGTGGCCCCGCTCGATCAGCCGCTTGATCTGGTCCACGATGCCGTCGATGTGGTCGTGGGCTCGCGCGTGGACGTCGACGCGGGTGTTCCCCAGCGCGGCCATGTCCTCCAGGTACTGCTTCTCGAAGAGCGCCGCGATCTCCTCCGGCGGGACGCCCTCCTCCGCCGACCGCCGGATGATCTTGTCGTCCACGTCGGTGATGTTCTGGAGGTACGTGACCTTGTACCCGCTCGCTTCCAGGTACCGGGCGATGAAGTCGAACTGCGTGTACGTCTTCGCGTGCCCGACGTGGCTGGGGCCGTACACGGTGGGTCCGCACACGAACATCCGCACCTCGGCCTCCCGCTCGGGGCGGAACTCCTCAGTCTGGCCGGTGAGCGTGTTGTGGACCTTGATCGACATCATGCCTCCTGTGTAAGCGGATCACGCAGCGTACTGACGCCCGGACATAAGCGTCTAACTGGAAGCGCCACGCCCGCCGGAGGGAAGGAACTGCGGGGACGGCAGGGTGGCGAACACCGCTGCCTCGTCCCCGAGCAGGTGGTGGTTGGCCCGCTGGTACGCCTTCCTTACGGCCTCGATCGCGCCCGCGCTCAGGTCCATCCCGGCGGACTGGCAGAACTCCCCCAGCGCCTCACACCGCCGCTCCAGGTCGACCATCGACAGCGGGTCGCACTGCTGGGCCTCGATCAGCAGGTTCTCCTGCTCACCGCTGATCAGACCGAGCGCGCCGAGGGAGTACAGCTTCCACTTCATGTTCGGCAGCAGCCGGCCCGAGCGGGCGTACATCCAGTCCACTACCTCGTCCAGCGCCCCCGACAGGACGAAGTGGCCCGTAGGCACCCCGACCCGCCGCGCCATGCGGAGCGGGATCTCACGCACGTCCCAGGTGATCCGGTTGTACAGCCGGTGGGTCTCGCCCTCCAGGCGCTCCAGCTGCTCCCGCGTCTTGTGGGAGATCAGCGCCTCGAAGGCTTCCTCGCGGTCGAACAGTGGCTCGCCCTTGTTCCCGTAGGCGTCGCACTTGTCGCTGTTCCACGTCGTGCGCGGGTCGGCCTCGTACTGGAAGAGGAGCTGGTGGACGTTGACCTCCATCCGTCCCCAGGGGACCGGCAGGTGGAAGCTGAACTCCGGGATCCAGGCGGGGAGCCGGTCGCGGACCAGGGCGTACGTGTCCGCCGGCCGCGGCCTCCACTCGTCCTCCTTGATCGGGATGTCGAGGATGACGGCCAGGTCGAAGTCCGAGTCGGTGCTGAACCGGGTGACGTTGCGCGGCGCGACGGCCGAGGAGGAAAGGACGTAGAGCGCCTGGACGTCGGGCATCGCCTTGAGCGTGTTGAGGAGACCCAGGGCCGCGCCACGGGCCTGCATTTTCAGGTTTTCCACGAGAACTCCTGGTCAGATGATCGGGCGATCCATCACGGAGCGGAGCGCGGGGACAAGCTCCAGCGCGATGCCGCCGTGGGTGCGCTGGATGTGTGCGAGGGAAGGGCTGCTGTTGCCTTCGATGACCACAGGCCCCTCGGGCGTGAGGGCGATGTCCCAGCCGATGAAGGGAACCTGCGGGAACAAGCGGGCACAGCGGGCGGCCAGCTCCCAGACCTCCGTCATGCGGGAGATCCGGTGCTCGGAGAACGGCACCGAACTGACCCCGTGGCGGGTGTGGGCGTTCAGGTACCGGTCGTAGCCGTGGCGGTCGAGTCTTCCGTCAGTGTGGACTCGGATCTGCATGCCCCCGGCGGCCGAGTTGTCGGTGATGCCCTCGGCGCCCCCGAGTTTCAGCATCACGTACAGGACCTCGGCGACACCTTCACGCAGCAACGTGATCACGCGAAACGTGTTGAGGACGTAGGGGTTCAGGACGTCCAGGTCGGGATGCTGCGGGACGTGCTGCTCCACCAGCCACGTACCCCACTGCTGCGCGTAGCCCGCCAGGTCGAAGCCGTCCTCGCCAGGTCGGACGATCACGATGCCGGATCCGCCGCTGGAGTAGCGGGACGGCTTGACCACCACGCGCTCGAATCCGGTGACGCGATCGAGGACGTCCGGCAGCGCCACCGCCTCGCCGTCGGACATCACGCCCGCGTGGCGGTCGCCGCTCGCGATCAGTGCCGGCTGCGGGACGTCGTCTGAGGCGAGGATCTTCTTGCAGGACGTCTTGTCGTCCAGCTCGATCGTGTCGCGGTTCACACGGGGCAGGAACCGGTGGAAGAGGGCCGTCTCCGGCAGGTACGAGCAGGCTCGTTCGGCGGACACCTCGCGCCGGTACCCGCCGTAGCGGAAGTAATGGAAGGGCAGGCAGCGCCACCGCGCGGAGACCTTCACCAGGTCCCCCGCGATACGGGCCATGCTCTTCCGGTCCTCCTCGCGCAGCATCGCGGGAAGGTGCTCGCTCCGCAGCTGCCGCACCTGGTAGGGGAGGAACCGCGCGCTGGATACTCGAGGAAGGACCTCGGTGCGGAACCATTCCTCGGTCACGGCCTGGCGGTAATTGAAACCGCGGTTCGCGATACCTCGCATGGTGCTCCTCCCGTTCTCAGTGGTCCGGACTTCCGGCGATGGCCAACGTGACGACGAGCGCGGTAACGGCGATGACGTAGGCCAGGACCGCGAGGCGCTGCCTCATCAGGCGGGCCCGATGTTGTCGGCTGCGGTCGCCCAACCAATGCCGTTCGCGGGCTGGATGTAGGCGATGCGGATGAGCCGGCCGCCGTGCCTCTCGTGGACGACTTCCGCCAGCTCCCCTTCGCCCCGGCTCGCGATGTCGCGGACCTGGCGGTGGAGGAGGGGGTGGTCCTCCCGGCCTTCGGCGTCGACCGGATTCACCGCTCGGACTCCTCGCGGTCACCCCCTCCGCAACGCGGGAATCTCGCCGCCCAGCCGGATTCGGCACGGGCACGGAAAGCCGGGCTCGGACCGGTCGGCAGCTCGGGAACGGTGTGCTGACGTCCGCTGGCACCCGGCGCGCGCACGGGCAGGGGCTGGCTCATTACGGCCTCCTCGGGGGTGGTGCAGCCCGTCACCCACGTGAGGGGGCGTCGATGACGGGCTGCGGTCCTGGGAGCCGTCCGGAGCGGTGCGGGGGAGCCGGTTGCCCGGGGGTGCTCGGCTCCGAACGGCGTGGGGCCCAGTGAACGGCCGTGGACCACGGGCCCGGAACGTTTCCCGGGGGTTTCTCCAGCGAGAGAAACCCCCGTTTCTCACACGGGGAGTAGCCTCCTGACTACCGACCTGAGGGGAGAGGTGGGATGTCTGACCCGATGGCTCTGCACCCGCTGACCTACGTGCGAGAAGGCAAGGGCTGGGGCAAGGCCGAGTTAGCCCGGCTCATGTGCGAACGCGGGAGCGCGCTGGGCGTACCGCTGGCCACCAACCGGACAACGGTCTGGAAGTGGGAGCAGGGGCAGGAACCAGACCTGGACGCCCAACTGGTGCTCGCCCACCTCCTGGGCGTGCCCGAGGACCACGTACGTTCGGCGGCGTGGCCCCGGTGGCTACCGGCCTGGGAGTCAACGGCACTGGTGGCCCCATGGACTCCGGCCGGTACCGTGAAGGTGTTTGCCGATCTGGTCAGGAGTGGCCATATGGATCGTCGGGGGTTCCTGTCCATCACCGGGGCCGCGTTGACGGGCGTTGCGGCCAACTGGGCAGCCGCGCCGGAAGCGTTCGCTTCAGCGTTCGATGGCGACCGCGTCACGGACGAGATGGTGACCACCATCGAAGTGCGCGTCGACACGCTCCGGTCACTCGACGCTCAGATGGGCGGCGCCCGCCTCCTGGAGCAGGCCACCGGTGACCTCTCCCTGATCACGGGTCTCCTCGACCACGGGCGCTACACCGACGCCGTAGAACACCGGCTGTACGCCACGGCGGCCAGGGTGTCGTACCTCGCGGGCTGGATGGCCTACGACAAGGGCCTTCGCTCCCTCGGGCAGCGTTACTACGTTGGCGCCCTGCGGAGCGCCCACAGCGCGAAGGACGACGGCTTCGGCGCCTTCATCCTGGCCGAGATGGGCATCCACATCTCCGATTCCGGCGACACAGCCGCGCGCGTGAAGCTCATCGACACCGCCATCTGCAACGCCCCGACGGCCCTCCCACCGGCGGCAGCCTCGTACCTCTACCTCCACCAGGCCGAAGCCCTGTCCCGAGACATCCAGCACGAGGCGGCCGGTAAGTCACTCAACCGGGCCTACGACCTGTGGGGCGCCCACCACGAAGGCGACCGACCCGACTGGCTGGGCTGGTACGGGGAAGCTCAACTCAAGTCCACCGAGGGCAAGATCATGCTGCGCTCCGGCTTCCCCGAGCGTGCCACCAGCGCCCTCGCGGTCGCGGTGGCCCAGGCGGTCCCGCGCGACCGCGCCGTACGCTCCGGCCGCCTCGCCACGGCACGCCTGGCTGCCCGGGACCTGGACGGGGCCTTGGACGCCGCCAACCTCGGCCTGGAGCTGCTGGAGAACCGCGTGCGCTCGGACCGTGCATCTGTCCGGCTGGCGAAGTTCAGCGCACACCTGGAGCCGTACGCCGGAGTGCCGTCGGTCCGCGAGTTTCGCGATCGGCTCCAGGCCCTTCCTGCTGTCGCCTGACATCGCCCCGATGTCGAGCCCGGCCCCGGCGTCGCCCTCCGACGCCAGGCCAGTACATCCCAAGTCCGGCCCGTTCTCTGACAGTTGCCGATGAGCGCGACCGTCTACGTCGCGGTCGGCCGGAGCGGCTTTGGCCGGTGTCCTGTTCGGGTTGGGGTCGGGCATGTTCAGGGGGCCGTACGCTGGCCCGGCAACTCGGGCAGGCTTTGATCCTGCCCGGAATTTGAACGAGTGGCCCCCTGGACTTGCCCGACGCGGGCCCCGGCCCGAACAGGTGGGTAAAGCCGTGGAGGCCGGCCGCCCCGGCCACGTCTGGTTGAACAGCAATCCGCGGCGACCTGTGCGAGCTGGGCGTACGTCCCGTTCCTGTTGGCTGTGCCTGCCGTGGGGTAGCGGTCGGGGTTCTTCCGGGGTCTGGCTCGACCGCTTCTCGGGCTTTTGCGGCGCGAGTGGGCGGGGGCCGTCGCGGGCGGTGGCGGAGACATGGAGCCAGCGGCGGCCTGGGGCCGCCGCGCCGCGCGGCCCGCGTCAGCGGGCCGCCTTGATCCAGTAAAGAAACTTTGGACAGCTCATCCCTTGGGCCGCTTCGGCCGCCAGGTATGGGCTGTTTCCTCATGCTCTAATCCGTTCTGTTGCGTATTGCATGGTTTATGGCGGTCTGGTCTCGGGATCGCCAGAACTTATCCACAGGCTTGGCGCGGTCTGATGGTCCCCGAAGTTGTCCACAGGCGTGATGGCCGGGTGGGTCTCTTCGCGCTGTATCCGGGCGGTGACGGCTCCCGGGTGTGTCGTGGCCGACGGGAAGAGGGTGTGGGGATGCGTGGTCTGAGGGGGGTGTCCGCTTTCGCTGATTGCGTGCGGCCCGCGCTGGAAGGTCCGGTGCCGTGCACACAGGAAGCGGGACGTGTGATGCAGGCCACAGAGCTTCAATGTCACCCGAAAGCCGTCGGCGACACCTCTATGGGCGATCCGCATCAATGCGGCGCGCAACATACCCGACGATCCCCGGTTAGCGAAACCGGGGATTCTCCGGATCCTTGTGGTCAGCCGGAGGGGTCGAACAGCGAAAGGGAGGTGCCTGTGATGGGAGTCACACGGGAGGGCGTCACACGCTCGGGGATTTCGACACCTGTAGCAAGTGAGCAACCCTTCCGGGCGGCTTCTACCAGGCGGGGCGGGAATTCGGAATTCCCGGAATCTCCGGAGGATTGCCCGTGGGTTCGGGGCGGGGAAGTGAGGGTGGGGCAAGTGGTGCGCAGCGATGGTGACTGCTGGTCGGAGCGGTTGGCGGCTCCCCGTGGGGCGGTCTTGCGCTGCGAGGTTGGCGCCCGTGAGGCGGGACGCAGAAAGGTTCTTTCTGGCGTGCTCCCGCCCGGCGGGCTTCACGGTTGCGGCGGTGCGCCCGTGCTCAGCATGGTTCCGGTGTGCGTGGCCGAAGAGCGCGGGCGCGCTTCACCGGGGCCGGCGGACGGGGTGTTTTGCAAGGCGGTACGGAACGGCGGCACGGCAAGGGGCGGGGACGAAATGAGCGAGTCGGAGATTGCGGCACTGGAGGCTGACGTGAAGGGCCTCAAGGGTGAGTTGGCCGACTTGTCGGCGCTGCTCCTGAAGGTGCAGGCGGAGATGCTCAGGCTTTCGCGTCGATGTGCTTTGCCATCTGCTGAGTGAGCTCAAGCAGGTTCTGGAGAGTCGTGCGCATGATCGTCATGTCGTGCTTTAGCTCTTCCACTTCCATGGCGAGCCGGAAGTAGCGGTCATCCGCAGGCTTGGGGGGCGTGTCGGTCGATGCGCCCCCTTCGGCCTGCCCGCCCTCGGGGTCGGCTTCGTGCCGGCGGACGAACGATCCCCGGCCCGAGACGGAGTAGATCAGCCCCTCGGTCTTCAGCGCCCTGAGTGCGTTCTGCACGGTGGCGCTGGCGATCCCGAACTTCTCCTGGAGCTCACGGGAGGACGGGAGCTTGTCGCCGGGCCCAAGCTCGCCGCTCTCGATCTGGCGGCGAAGGTACTCGGCGACCTGCACGTAGGGCGGGCGGTGGTCTCGGTCCAGAGGCAGTGTCATGCCCCGAGGATACGGCTGCCTACGTGGGGTGCGCAGTCACTGTGGCCAACTGATACGGGCCGCTGTAGCTCGATGGGTGTTGCAGGTGCCTGCAACGGTGTGCTTTTATTTGGGCGTGGCCGGGATCGCCGGTCAAACCCGAATGAAAGGGCTTATTTGCCATGGCCAGGACGTACATCCGTGTGGGGTTCCAGCAGTCCACGAAGTGCATGACGGGCACCCCGGCGGTGCCGAAGTGGGCGGACCAGGAGAAGGGGCTGCGTGCGACCGACCGGGAGACCGGGCAGCCGCTGTTCACCGTGACGCTCTTCCTGATGGAGGACGAGCGGGCGGAAGTCATGAAGGTCACCGTTCCGGCGGACGGCCTCCCGAACGGCCTGCACCCGGGCCGCTTCGTCCGCCCGGTGAACCTGTTCGCCTCCCCGTGGGCGCGGATCTTCAACGAGCAGTTGCAGGAAGGCGTGGCCTACCGGTGCACGGCCCTGGAGCTGATGGAGGCCCCGGCGATGCCCGAGGGCGCGGCGGCGTGAGCGTCCCCGCCCCGCTTGACCTCCATGACGGCGGCCACCGCTTCACCCCGTTCCTCGTGGACGCGGTGGCCGCCGTTGCGGCACGGGCAGCACTGCCGCCCGCACACACCCCCGCTGGGTGGGGGGACCTGGAACCCTCCTCGACCGATTCCCTCTACGACACGAACGGCACGAACCGATGAACGAACTCAACGAAGCCTTCGGCTGGCTCAACGCCGTGATGTGGCTCGGCATCGCCGTGATCGCCCTGTGGGCGGCGGTGTGGATCTTCCGCTACGTGCGGGCCTCGCCGATGGAGCGGATCAGCATCCGCCAGGCCGTCCGGATCCGCTGGGGCTGGAAGCGACTCGCGCAGATGGCGGGCCTGTCCGTCACGGACAAGATGCCCACGCTGATGGCCGAACTCGCGAACACGGACGGCACCAAGCAGCACAAGCCCCGCGTCCTGACCCCGGCGCTCAAGGTCACCCCGGATGCCTTCGGGGTGATGGCACGGGCGAACTGCCTGCCGAAGGTGAGCCTGGCCGAATTCCAGAAGGCCGCTCCCTACCTCGCGGACGCGTGGCGCATGACCCGTGTGTCCGTCCTGCCGGGGGACAAGCCCGGACAGGTGCTGATCCGTGGCGTCCGCGTGGACCCGCTGACCACTCCGACCGAGCACGTGCCCACCGGCCGCCCGCCCAAGGAACACGCGGTGTGGGAACTCGGCGTGGATGAGTTCGGCATGCCCGTCTCCGTGTCCCTGAAGGATGTTCCCGGCGTCACGGTCGGCGGTCTGCCCGGTTTCGGGAAGACGTCCCTGACCAACCGGCTCGTCTGTGACTGGGCACCCTCGCCGGCCATCCAGTTCGTCACCCTGGACGGCAAGGTCACCCATGCCCGGGAGGGCGACTACGCCGAACTCGTCCAGCGCATGTTCGCCTTCTGCGGTGATGACCTCGAGTCGGCGAACAAGCTCCTCAAGCGCCTGGTGGAACTGCGTCGTGCCCGCTCGGCGTGCATGACCAGCGTCCTGGGCGTCAAGAACATGTGGCACGTCGGCCCCTCGGAGATGTGGCCGCTGATCGTCGTCAACATCGACGAAGCCCACACCTACTTCCGCGACCACAAGGGCTCCGACCCCGCGACCAAGCGCCTGGCCGCGCTCGCCGCCGAGAACGCGCGTCTGGCGGAAGACCTCGTCAAGAAGGGCCGCGCGTTCGGCATCCTGGCGATCCTCACCACGCAGAAGACCACCGGCGACGCGATCCCCACCTTCATCCGGGACGTGTGCCCGGTCGGCCTGTCCTTCGCACAGAAGACCGCCGAAGCCGCGGTGGCCGCCCTCGGCGAAGACATCCGCCAGTGGCCCGACGCCAACCCCATCAACCTCCAGGACCCCGCCTATGTCGGCGTGGCCGTCATGTCGGCCCAGGGCCGCCCCGGCTTCGTCCGCATCCGCACCCCCTACGTCCCCGACGCGCACGCAGGCCACATCGCCGCCGAAACCGCGCACCTGGTCCGCGACCCCTTCAAGCTCCTGGAAACCCTCACCGGCCGCAGCGTCGCGGACCTCGCCAAGCACGACCCCGACGAGGACGGCCCCGACCTCATCGCCGCCTGACCGCCCCCGCCCCTCTGCCCCTCGCACAGCCGTGGAAGGAGGTGAAAACCCTCATGTCCCAAGACCGGATCACTCAGCGCACCGTGACCGTGGTCATGGCGATCATCGCCGCCCTGGCCTTCGTGTTCTCCTTCGGCAACGTCTGGAACCTCGCCCTGCGCCTGGGCGTACCGGGCCCCGTCGCCCCGCTGATCGCCCCGATGGTGGACCTGTCCGTGGTCGGCCTCCTGGTCGCCCTGCGGTACCTGTCCCTGCGCGGAGTACCGGCCGATGACCTCAAGGGCGCTACCCGCCTGATGCACGCCTCCGGCTTCTTCACCCTCGCCCTGAACATCGCCGAACCGATCATCGCCGGACACTACGGCCGCGCCTGCGTGGACGCCGTCGCACCCCTGCTCCTCCTCGGCTGGGGCGCCGTCGGCCCCGCCCTCCTGCGCCACTTCCACACCGTCGCCGCCCCGGCCCCGATCATCGCCCCGGCCCCGGCTGCGGTGGTCGTCCCCGAGTCGGCCCCGGAACCCGCCCCGGCTCTCCCGGACCCCGAACCCGTCCCGGACCCCGAACCGGTCCCGGCACCTGCACCGGCGCCCGCCCCGGCCGCAACACTAGCCGCCCCGGCCCCGGTTGTAGCTGCCCCGGCTCCTGTGGTCGCTCCGGCCTCGAAGGTGCCTGCGGCCCTGCTGGATGCCGCACGCGAGATCGCCGACGCACACACGGCGACACACGGTCAGCCGATCACCGCCGCACAGCTCAAAGCACGCCTCGGCGTCGGCCTCCCCCTCGCCACCGCCGCACACGCCGCGCTGACCGCCTGACCCTCCCGCCGGCCTTCCCGGCAACCCCCACCCCTGGCCCCCATGGGCCTGGCCAGTCATGCCCCCGGCCGCACCCCGCCCCCTGCTCGGGTGCGGCCCGGGGCCCTCACCCCCGTACGGAAGGACACCCCGCCGATGCCCCGGAACCTCGACCTGCGGCACGTGATCAGCCCCGCCGTACGCGACCTGATCGAACTGGCCAACCTCCAAGACTTCGACCGCACCCGCGACCAGATCACCCGACTCCGGGGATGCGCGCGGCCGGTCAACCTCTCCGGCTGGTCCGAGACCCGCAACGCCGAAACCGGCGCCGTGGTCCGCTCGTACTCGACCGCCGACGAACCCACCGGGCGCCTGCTGACGGCCTGCGGCAACCGCCGCGCCTCGCGCTGCCCGGCCTGCTCCCGCACCTACGCCGCCGACACGTTCCACCTCGTCCGCGCCGGACTGTGCGGCGGCAAGAACGTCCCCGAAACCGTCCGCACACACCCCCGTGTGTTTCTCACCCTCACCGCCCCCTCCTTCGGCCCGGTCCACAACCGGCCCACTACCAACACCGGCAAGCCCTACCCCTGCCGCTGCGGCCAGCACCACGGGGAAGACGCGCCCGAGCTGGGTACCCCGCTCGACCCGAAAGCGTACGACTACACCGGCGCGGTCCTCTGGAATGCCCACGCAGGGGCCTTGTGGGCCCGTTTCACGGCCTACATGCGCCGTGAGCTGGCCGCGCACCTGGGCATGACGCAGAAGGCGCTCAACGCCGCTGTGCGGGTTTCCTTCGCCAAGGTCGCCGAGTACCAAAAGCGCGGCCTGGTCCACTTCCACGCGGTGATCCGCTTCGACGGCCCCGACGGCCACACCAGCCCCCCGCCGGCCTTCGCCACCGTCGACGCGCTCACCCACGCCATCGGCGCGGCTGCCCGGCGCTGCGTGCTCACCGTTACCTCCGACACCGTAGGAGACCGTGACATCCGCTGGGGCGACAAGCTCGACGTCCGGGAGATCGCCGCACTCGGTGACGGTGAACTCACTGACGCCGCTGTTGCGGGGTACGTCGCGAAGTACGCCACGAAGAGCGCTGAGGACTCCGGCACCGTGGACCGGACGATGGTCTGCCGGACCTGCTCCGGTCGTGGCACTGTCGGCGGCACGATCCGTGACCTGTGCCCCGACTGCCACGGCACCCGCCAGGCAGAGCCGATCAAGAACCTTCGGGTGCAGAGCCACGTCCGGCAGATGATCCGTACCGCCTGGGACCTGGGCGGCCTGCCCGAATTCGCAGACCTCAAGCTCTGCAAGTGGGCACACATGCTCGGCTTCCGCGGCCACTTCTCCACCAAGTCCCGCGCCTACTCAACCACCCTCGGCGCACTCCGCGATGTCCGCCGCGCCTGGCGCCTTGCCCAGGCAGAAGCCGCCCGTGTCCGCGCCGGCCACCCCGCGCCCGCCCCAGACACCGTGCTCGTCACCGAGTCCTCCTGGGCCTACCTCGCCTCCGGCTACCGCCCCGGCGAAGAACTCCTCGCCAACCAGACACGCCACGAGATCAACCAGACCCGCGCCGATAAGGAACGGGCCAAGACCGAAGGGGAGGTATGGGCATGAGCCGCGCTGATCGTCGTCCCACGGAAGCTGAATGCTGGGATGAGTTCTGGGAGATCATCGGCAAGGCCGCTGCCCGTCGCTACCTGCGTGAGCTGGAGACCACAGAAGCTGACCACGCGGACGTGATCGACTTCCCCGCCGCTGCCTGATACAGCACTGCGCCGCCCTCGACCAACCAGGTGGGGCGGCGCAGTGCCATCGTCGTCTTACACGGCTTCGGGTAGATCCTCGTCGGGCTCGGGCCGCTCCCACAGGGGGATGACCTTGTACCGGCCCTCGTCGTGGAACTCCCCTCGCTCGGCCGTTATACGCCAAATGACCTTCCGGAGTGCCGCCCGCTTGGTGTCCTCGTCCATGTGGCCCCACTCCTGCATCAGGCCCTCGAAGATCTCCCGCTTGGGTACGGTGGGCTGCTTGCGGCGCTTGGCCTTCCGAACCTTGGCCTCGGCGTCGCTGATCTCCTGGGCGATGTCGTCGCGCTGCTCGCTGAACTCCGCCTGGTCGATCTCGTCGGCCGCCCGCATGCGAACCAGGTTCTTCTTCAAGACCTTCAAGCGGGCGATCTCAGCTTCCCACTCGGCGACAGGGTCTGCCCGCCCTGTCTCCGCCTCGACGGTCGCCTGTGCTGTCGCGCTCGCGGTGCCGTTGTCCTTCGCCCGGTCCTGTAGCCAGTTGTAGATCACGTTATCGACGGCGGCGCGGCTGGCATTGGAGTGGTTGCACTCGCCCGTGTCGATCCTGCGGCACCTCCACGTCAGGTACTTACCGCCCGCCGCGCCGCGAGAGCTGCCCGCGCGCATCGGGGACCCGCTCTTGTCGCCACAGTCGATGCAGACGACCAGACCGCTCGCGCGGTACTTCGCCTTGGTCTTGTGAGAGGCGATCCGCGTTCCCGCTCGGCGCCTGTCGAGGTAGGCATCCCACGTGTCTTCGCTCTTGATCACCTGCGCGTGGGCGCCGGGGAGCCAGAAGAACCGGTCGATTTTGTGAATCCCGATGGACTCGACGGCGGACTCTTCCAACTCGTCCGCCCAGCTTTGCGCCGTCGGCGTGACCCGCAGATACCCTGCACCGAACCCGGTGTCCATGGCCCCCAAGAGATCCTGCGCTGTCAAGATCTTCCCCGAGTAGGCCCGGATCCCATCCAACTTGATCTCGTGCGCCGTCTTGCTCAGTGGCTTACCTACTGCGTACTCCTCAAAGGCGTACGCAAGCGCCTCGCCATAGACGGGCCGGGGTATCTGGATGCCTGCCTTGCACTTCGCGCAGGTCTGCCGCTGCTTGCGCTCCCTGCGGACTCCCCTGGGCGAACGGGGCTCCGGCATCGGACACGTGTCGCAGTACCAGTAGCCAAACCTCGGCGCCCCGTGGTGCGGCAACCCCAGCCGCAGCCGGCGGGCGTGGGTGCTCATCCAGTTCTCGCCGATCTGCTCGCGTTGCAGCTCCGCAACACCCAGCATGTTCGTCCGGGCGAACCGGCCGGCGGCGGTCTTCGTGTCGAAGTGCTCAGTCGCAGACTTCGCGACACCACCCAGACCCTCCAGCATCCGGATGTTGGTCAGGGACAGCTCGATGTTCCGGCCGAAGCGGTCCCACCTGTAGACCAGCACCCCGTCAGCCTCGTCGTTGGCGACACGGGCGATGATGGCGCCGATCTTGCGCTTGGCGAAGTCGCCCCCCGACAGGTCAAGGTCGTGGACCACGTCCACGATGACGGCCCCGATGTCGGCGGCATGCTTGCGGCCGGTGTGCTCTTGCAGCTCGGGACTGATCATGTCCTCTCGGGCGGTGGACACCCGGATATACAAGATCAGTCGTAGAACCTTGCTGCTCACAGCCCTGAGCCTGGCCGCCATATCGCTCTCCCGTACGTGTGTTCTTTTAGGAGTCTACGTAGGGACCGGGACGGGCAAGACCACCCTGCTCAGCGCCCTGCTGGGGCTGGTCGGGCCGGGCGAGCGGATCGTCCTGGCGGAGGATTCCGCCGAACTGCGCCCCGACCATCCGCACGTGGTGCGGCTGGAGACCAGGCCTGCCAACCAGGAGGGGGCCGGGCTGGTCACCCTGGCGGACCTGGTCCGCCAGGCCCTGCGGATGCGGCCCGACCGGCTGGTGGTCGGCGAGGTGCGGGGCCCCGAGGTGGCCGACCTGCTCGCCGCCCTGAACACCGGGCACGAGGGCGGGTGCGGAACGGTGCACGCCAACGCCGCGGCGCACGTGCCCGCCCGGCTGGAGGCGCTGGGCACGGCCGCCGGGCTCGACCGGGCCGCCCTGCACAGCCAGTTGGCGGCCGCGCTGACCCTGGTGGTCCACCTGGTCCGTGACCGGGCCGGGCGGCGCAGGGTCGCCGAGGTGCACGTGCTGGAGCGGGATCCGGCCGGGTTGGTGGTGACCGTGCCCGCGCTGCGCTGGGGGTCCCGCGGGTTCGTACGGGAGCCGGGCTGGGTACGGCTCGGGCCGCTGCTGGGAGGTTCCCGGTGAGCCCCGGGGTGTCGGTGCCCGTCTTCGCCGGAGTGCTGTGTGCGGGCGCCGCCGTCCGGGTGCTGGCCGGGGGTGACCGACTGCCCCGGCGGGCCCGGCTTGTGCTGGCCGGCGGAGGCCCGTCGGTGCCGGACGGGCCGGTGTGGGGGTGGCATCTGGTGGCCGGGCTGCGGGTGCGGGCCGGGAGGTGGCGGGAGTGGGTCCCGCTCGTGGCCGGGCTGGTGGTCGCGGTGCTCGGCGGGTCGGTGATCCCCCTGGTTTCGGGGGCGCTCGCGGTGCCGCTGGTACGGCGCCGGCTGCGGGCCCGGGAACGCGAACGGGCGCGCGGGGCCCGGGCCGCCGAGGTGGTGGCGCTCTGCGGGGCCGTGGTGGGGGAACTGCGGGCGGGATCCCAGCCGGGACGGGCTCTGACGGCGGCGATGCGCCGTACGTCGGCCGGTCCCGGCGGTCCGGGCCCGGCCGAGGCGGGGGTGCTCGCCGCGGCGGCCTTCGGCGGGGACGTCGCCGGGGCCCTGCACGAGGCGGCCCGTGAGCCGGGCGCCGCGGGACTGGCCGGGATGGCGGCCTGCTGGCGGGTCTCCGTGGACGGCGGAGCGGGTCTGGCGGCCGGACTGGACCGGCTGGAGGGGGCGTTGCGTGCCGAGCGCGACCGGGAGGAGTCACTGAAGGCCCAGTTGGCGGGAGCCAGGTCGACGACGGTGGTGCTCGCGCTGCTGCCGCTGGTCGGGCTGCTCATGGGCGCCGGACTCGGGGCGGATCCGTTGCGGGTGCTGCTGCACTCGCCGGTCGGGTGGGGCTGCCTGCTGGTGGGCGCTGTGCTGGAGGCGCTGGGACTGCTGTGGTGCCGGCGGATCGTGCGAACGGGGGAGCGGTGATGGGCGGGCCCGTGGTCCACAGGCTGGGGACGGCGTTGTGCCTGGCGGTGCCGGTGTGGTGTCTGGTGTCGGGGTGGGCGGTGTGGCTGCGGCGGAGGGCGGCCCGTCGCAGACTCGCGGAGCTGTTCCCCGCTCGGACGGCGGGCTCCGGGCCGGGGGACGGGTCCCGGGGGCGGGCGTCGCGGGCGGTACCGGCGTCGCGGGCGGTACCGGCGTCGCGGGCGGTCCGGCCGGTCCGGCTGGTACGGGCGGGGCGGGTGGTACGGGCCGGACCGGCCCGGGTGTCGCCGGGGCACCGGGTGGTGGCCGGGGCGTGGCCGGGAGGCCCGGTGCCGGTCGGTGGGGTGCCGGGCGCGCCGGCCGGGGGCGCGGCGGAGTCCGGGGTGCGGCGCTTTCTCGCCCGGTCCCGGTCCCGGGCACCGGCCGGGGCCGATCCCCGGGAGATCGAGCGGCAGCTGCCCTTCGCGGCGGATCTGCTGGCCGCCTGTCTGGCGGCGGGTGCGGGCCCCGTGGAGGCGGCCGAGGTGGTGGGGGAGTCGCTCGGCGGACCGGTGGGCGAGCGGCTGGCGCTCGCGGGCGCGGAGTTGCGCCTCGGCGGCGAACCGGGCGCCGCGTGGGGGAGGTTGGCGCGGATACCGGGGGCCCGGGGGCTCGCGGAGTGCCTGGAGCGGGCCGCGCGTACCGGGGCGCCGGCGGCCGAGCCGGTATCCCGGCTGGCCGCGGGACTCCGGGCGGAGCGCTCGCGCCGGGCGACGGCCGGGGCGCAGCGGGCGGCGGTGCTCGTCACCGCGCCGGTGGGGCTGTGTTTCCTCCCCGCCTTCCTCGCGATCGGGGTGGCTCCGGTGGTGATCGGAATGGCCTCGGGACTGCTGTCGGGCAAGTGAGAGAACCACACGGATCACAAGCTGAAATCACATCAAGAACGTAATCCCACAGGAGGTTGTCATGAGGATCATCTGGTTTCGGGTGCGGGCGGCGCTGAGCGGTCGTTCGGGTGACGCGGGAATGTCGACTTCGGAATACGCCATGGGCACGATCGCGGCGTGTGCGTTCGCCGCCGTTCTGTACAAGGTGGTGACGAGTGACGTGGTCTCGGCGGCCCTTCAGTCGACCATCGGGAAGGCGCTCGATGCGCCCTTCTGAGGGAAATCGGGCGGGAATCGGGGACCGCGGATATGTGACGGCCGAGGCGGCTCTGATCATTCCGGCGCTGGTGTTGTTCGCGGCGTTGCTGGTGTGGGCGCTGATGGCGGCGGCCGCGCAGATCCGGTGCGTGGACGCCGCGCGGGCCGGTGCCAGGGCGGCGGGCCGGTCGGAGCCGCTCGACGAGGCGGTGGCGGCGGCGCGGGCCGCCGCCCCGCCCGGGGCGCGGGTGGAGCTGGAGCGGTCGGGGGACCTGTGGCGGGTCACGGTGGCGGCCCCGGCGCCGGGCCCGGCGGGGCTGCCGGTGCGGCTCGGGGCGGTGGCGGTGGCGCTGGCGGAGGACAGCGTGGGGGCGCCGCCGTGAGCCGGGAGCGGGGTTCGGCGACGGTGTGGGCCGCGATGGTCGCCACGGCCCTGGTGGCGGTGTTCGGGGGTGTGCTGCTGCTCGGTCAGGCGGTGGTGGCCCGCCACCGGGCGGGGGCGGCCGCGGATCTGGCGGCGCTGGCGGCGGCCGTGACCTGGGCGCGGGGGCCGGAGACGGCGTGTGCGGTGGCCGGGCGCGTGGCGCGGGCGCAGGGGGCGGAGGTGATCGTGTGCCGGGTCGGGGGTGAGGTGGCGGAGGTCATGGCCCGGGTCCGGGCCGGGCCGTTCGCCCCGGGGGTCGCGGCCCGTGCGGGGCCGGGGCTCGTGGAGGGCTGAGCCGGGTGCCGGGTGCCGGGTGTCGTCGCCGCTGCGCGGAGCCCTCCCCGCCCCGCCCTTCCTCCGTTCCCCGGGGCTCTGCCCCGGACCCCGCGCCTCAAACGCCGGCGGGGCTGGACGTCCCGGGTTCGGCGCCGGGTCTGGTTCCGGGCCCCCGGCTCAGGTCCCGGGGTTCGCGCTGCCGGGGTGTTGTCCGTGGGGTCAGGGGGTGGGTGGGGTCAGGAGGCGGGTGAGGAGGCGGATGGCGCCGCGTTTGTGGAGGGGGTCGTTGCCGTTGCCGCACTTGGGGGACTGGATGCAGGAGGGGCAGCCCGCCTCGCACTCGCAGGCGGCGATGGCGTCCCGGGTGGCCGTCAGCCAGGCGCGGGCGGTGTGGAAGCCCCGCTCGGCGAAGCCGGCGCCGCCGGGGTGGCCGTCGTAGACGAACACGGTCGGGAGGAGGGTGTCGGGATGCAGCGGGACGGAGACCCCGCCGATGTCCCAGCGGTCGCAGGTGGCGAACAGCGGGAGCAGGCCGATGGAGGCGTGCTCGGCGGCGTGCAGGGCGCCGCCGAGGATCTCCGGGCTGATCCGGGCCTCGTCGAGCTGGTCCTCGGTGACCGTCCACCAGACGGCCCGGGTGCGCAGGGTGCGCGGGGGCAGGTCCAGCTTGGCCTCGCCGAGGACCTCGCCGGTGATCAGCTTGCGGCGCAGGTAGGAGACGACCTGGTTGGTGACCTCGACGGAGCCGAAGCAGAGCCGGGCCGGGCCCCAGGGGATCTCCGTCTCGGTCTCCAGGATCGAGATCGCGGTGGTGTCGCGGGCCGTGGTGGAGAACGGCGGGGAGGCCTCCTCGACCAGGGCCACCGAATCCTCCAGGTCCAGGTGCTTGACCAGGTAGGTGCGGCTCTGGTGGAGGTGGACGGCGCCGTCGTGGACGGCGGTGTGGGAGGCGGACTCGTCCACGGTGCCCAGCAGCCGGCCGGTCGAGGCCTCGACGATCTGCACGGGGCGGCCCCCGCCGCCGCGGATGTCGGTGAGGTCCGAGGCCCGCTCCCGCCGGGTCCAGTGCCAGGCGGTGGCCCGGCGGCGCAGCAGTTTCGCCGCCTCCAGCTGGGGGAGGAGCTCGCGCGCCGCCGGTCCGAAGAGGTCCAGGTCCGGATCGGTCAGGGGGATCTCGGCGGCGGCCGCGCACAGGTGCGGGGCCAGGACGTAAGGGTTGTCGGGATCGAGGACGGTGGCCTCCACCGGCCGGCGGAAGAGGGCCTCGGGGTGGTGGACCAGGTAGGTGTCCAGGGGGTCGTCCCGGGCGATCAGCACGGCCAGGGCGCCCTGCCCCGAGCGCCCGGCCCGGCCCGCCTGCTGCCACAGGGAGGCCCGCGTGCCCGGGTACCCGGTGATCAGGACGGCGTCCAGGCCGGAGACGTCCACACCCAGCTCCAGGGCGGTCGTGGCGGCCAGGCCGAGCAGTTCCCCGGAGTGCAGGGCCCGTTCCAGGGCCCGCCGCTCCTCGGGCAGGTAGCCGCCCCGGTAGGCCGCGACACGCCCGGGCAGGGACCGGTCCACCGCGGCCAGCCGCTCCTGGGCGATCACGGAGATCAGCTCGGCGCCGCGCCGGGAGCGCACGAAGGCCACCGTGCGGACGCCCTGGACGACCAGGTCGGTCAGCAGGTCGGCGGTCTCCGCGGTCGCCGTACGGCGTACGGGGGCGCCCTTCTCGCCCCTGAGGTCGGTCAGGGGCGGCTCCCACAGGGCGAAGACCACCTCGCCGCGCGGCGAGGCGTCGTCGGCGACCTCGGTGACCGCCACGCCGGTCAGCCGGGACGCGGCGGCCGCCGGGTCGCTCGCGGTGGCGGAGGCCAGCAGGAAGACCGGCTCGGAGCCGTAGCGGGCGCACAGACGGCGCAGCCGCCGCAGGACCTGGGCGACGTGGGAGCCGAATACCCCCCGGTAGGTGTGGCACTCGTCGATGACCACGTAGCGCAGGGCCTTCAGGAAGGAGGACCAGCGGGGGTGGGAGGGCAGGATCCCCCGGTGCAGCATGTCGGGGTTGGTCAGCACGTAGTTCGCGTACTGGCGCACCCACTCGCGTTCCTCGAAGGGGGTGTCCCCGTCGTACACGGCGGGCCGTACGGCGTTCCCGAGCGGTGCGGCCAGTTCCCGCACGGCCCGGCGCTGGTCGGCGGCCAGAGCCTTGGTCGGGGCCAGGTAGAGGGCGGTCGCACCCCGGCCGTTGGGTGCCTCGGCGCCGTCCGCGAGGGCGGAGAGCACGGGCGCCAGGTAGGCCAGCGACTTGCCCGAGGCGGTTCCGGTGGCGACGACCACGGATTCCCCGTCCAGGGCGTGCTCGGCGGCCGCGGCCTGGTGTTCCCACGGATGTTCGATCCCGGCGGCCCGGATGGCGGCCACGACATCCGTTCGGATGCGGTCGGGCCAGACCGCATGACGACCCGCCCGAGGGGGCAAGTGCTCCGTATGGGTGATGCGCGCAGCTCGGGAAGGCCCCCGTGAGAGACGGTCCAGGACCGTGCCGGGGGTGGGTCGTGGGTCCGCCGCGGCCGTGGCCGGACCGGGGCGATGAGTGTTGGCCATTGGAACCGAGTGTGTCACCGGCGTGCGGGACAATGGACCCAAGGCGTCGTGCGCGCCTGCCGGTAAGTGATTGAATGCCATCGCGGCAGCCGATCCCTCCCCTACCTTCGGGTGGGGTAGGCCCCTGGGGGGCGCCGCTCGATAGCAAGGTGCTGGAGGATCCGTGGACCTGTCCCTGTCGACTCGCACTGTCGGCGACCGCACGGTCGTAGAGGTCGGTGGCGAGATTGATGTGTATACCGCGCCCAAGCTGCGCGAGCAGTTGGTGGAGTTGGTGAACGACGGCAGCTACCACCTGGTTGTCGACATGGAGCGAGTGGACTTCCTCGACTCCACCGGCCTCGGTGTGCTCGTGGGAGGTCTCAAGCGCGTGCGCGCGCACGAGGGCTCGCTGCGTCTGGTCTGCAACCAGGAGCGCATCCTGAAGATCTTCCGTATCACCGGTCTGACCAAGGTGTTCCCGATCCACACCACAGTGGAAGACGCCGTCAACGCCACCGACTGACGGCTCCCGGCCAGTGCCGCCCCGGCGGCACGGGAGCCGACGAGGAGCGGGGGTACCGGACCACGGGTGGTCCGGGCCCCTGTCAAGGCACGCCCGTAGTCCGAGGGGGATGCAATGGCCACCGTTGAACTGCGCTTCAGCGCCCAGCCCGAACACGTCCGGACGGCCCGCCTGGTCGCGGCCGCCGTGGCGCGCCGGGCGGGGGTGGAGGAAGCCGTCCTCGACGAGGTTCGCCTCGCCGTGGGCGAGGCGTGCTCCCGTGCCGTCGGACTGCACCGCAGCAACGGGCTGACCGCGCCCGTCCGGGTGGTCCTGACCGAGGAGGAGAAGTCGTTCTCCATCGAGGTCGGCGACGACGTGCCCGGGCCGGCCGGAGGTTCTTCCGTGCCCGGGATCGCGGCGGCCCTCGACCCCGACACCGAGGGGGAGGACGAGATGGGCCTCGCCGTGATCAGCGGGCTCGTCGACGACGTCTCGGTCACCACCGGGGAAGGCGGCGGAACGATTCGGATGAGCTGGCCCGTCTCCGGGGGGTCGGACCTCCCGTAGGCCCGCCGCGCGCGCGGCCCGTCGTATCTTCCGTATCTTCCGATCTTTATCAAGGCCCTGCTGAGCAGGGCCTTTTTCATTTCTACGGGAAATCCGCCCGATCATCCGCAGTGTGCTGATCGCCAGTCAATGCCTTTGTCCCATTACTTCTTTCGGGGGTAAAGGAGTGACGTGATCTATTGCTGAGGAGCAAGAGCAGGCCAATTCCGTTTCACGCCCACTGTTTTGATCCGGGCGCGCTCCCTACAATCCGTCCACATCTTGAGCTCATCACGTCAAGGAGGACGAATGACGGGGCTCTTCACCCCTATCGCGCCGGATCGCGTCAATGATCTGGCTGCCGCAGTACTCACCGATGAAAATCGGCTCATCGTGTTCGTCATCGCGGGCGTCGCGCTGGCCGCGCTGGTCGTCGCGCAGATCCTGGTCCGCCAGGTCCTCGCCGCCGACGAGGGCACGGACAGCATGAAGAGGATCGCCGCGGCGGTGCAGGAAGGCGCCAACGCCTATCTCGGCCGCCAGCTGCGCACCCTCGGCGTCTTCGCCGTCGTGGTGTTCTTCCTGCTCTTCCTGCTCCCCGCCGACGACTGGACGCAGCGGGCGGGACGTTCCGCCTTCTTCCTCGTCGGCGCGCTCTTCTCGGCCGCCACCGGCTACATCGGCATGCGCCTCGCGGTCCGCGCCAACGTGCGCGTCGCGGCCGCCGCCCGGGAGGCCACCCCCGCCGAGGGCGAACCAGCCAAGGACCTCACCGAGGTGGCCCACAAGGCCATGAAGATCGCCTTCCGCACGGGTGGCGTCGTCGGGATGTTCACCGTCGGCCTCGGCCTGCTCGGCGCCTCCTGCGTCGTCCTGGTCTACGCCGCCGACGCCCCCAAGGTCCTGGAGGGCTTCGGCCTCGGCGCCGCGCTCATCGCGATGTTCATGCGCGTGGGCGGCGGCATCTTCACGAAGGCCGCCGACGTCGGCGCCGACCTGGTCGGCAAGGTCGAGCAGGGCATTCCGGAGGACGATCCGCGCAATGCCGCGACCATCGCCGACAACGTGGGCGACAACGTCGGCGACTGCGCGGGGATGGCGGCCGACCTCTTCGAGTCCTACGCCGTCACCCTCGTGGCCGCGCTGATCCTCGGCAAGGCCGCCTTCGGCGACCTCGGCCTGGCCTTCCCGCTGATCGTGCCCGCCATCGGCGTCGTCACCGCGATGATCGGCATCTTCGCGGTCGCGCCCCGGCGCTCGGACCGCAGCGGCATGACCGCGATCAACCGCGGCTTCTTCATCTCCGCCGTGATCTCCCTGGTGCTGGTCGGGATCGCCGTCTACGCGTACCTCCCGGCCACCTACAAGGAGCTCGTCGGCGTCGAGGACCCCGCCATCTCCGGCCACTCCGGGGACCCGCGGGTCCTGGCGGTCGTCGCCGTCGCCATCGGCATCGTCCTCGCGGCCCTGATCCAGCAGCTGACCGGCTACTTCACCGAGACCAACCGCCGTCCCGTCCGGGACATCGGCAAGTCCTCGCTGACCGGACCCGCCACCGTGGTCCTCGCCGGCATCTCCGTCGGCCTGGAGTCCGCCGTCTACACGGCGCTCCTCATCGGCCTCGGCGTCTACGGGGCCTTCCTGCTCGGCGGCACCTCGATCATGCTGGCGCTCTTCGCGGTCGCCCTGGCCGGCACCGGCCTGCTGACGACCGTCGGCGTCATCGTCGCCATGGACACCTTCGGGCCGGTCTCCGACAACGCCCAGGGCATCGCCGAGATGTCCGGCGACGTCGAGGGCGCGGGCGCCCAGGTGCTCACCGACCTCGACGCGGTCGGCAACACCACCAAGGCCATCACCAAGGGCATCGCCATCGCCACCGCCGTGCTCGCCGCGGCCGCGCTCTTCGGCTCGTACAACGACGCCATCGCGGGCGCGGTCAAGTCGGTCGGCGCCAAGGCCGGGGAGCTCAACCTCAGCCTGGACATCGCCCAGCCCAACAACCTGGTCGGTCTGATCCTCGGCGCGGCCGTCGTGTTCCTGTTCTCGGGCCTGGCCATCAACGCCGTCTCCCGCTCCGCGGGTGCCGTCGTCTACGAGGTGCGCCGCCAGTTCCGCGAGCACCCCGGGATCATGGACTACACCGAGAAGCCCGAGTACGGGCGCGTCGTGGACATCTGCACCAAGGACGCGCTGCGCGAACTCGCCACGCCCGGCCTGCTCGCCGTCCTCACCCCGATCGCCGTCGGCTTCTCGCTCGGCGTCGGCGCGCTCGGCTCGTTCCTCGCGGGAGCCATCGGCACCGGCACTCTGATGGCGGTCTTCCTCGCCAACTCCGGCGGCGCGTGGGACAACGCGAAGAAGCTCGTCGAGGACGGGCACCACGGGGGCAAGGGCAGCGAGGCCCACTCCGCGGTCGTCATCGGCGACACCGTCGGCGACCCGTTCAAGGACACCGCGGGCCCGGCCATCAACCCGCTGCTCAAGGTCATGAACCTGGTGGCGCTGCTGATCGCCCCGGCCGTCGTGCAGTTCAGCTACGGCGAGGACACCAGCGCGACCGTGCGGGCCGTGGTCGCGGCCCTCGCCATCGCGGTGATCGTCGGCGCGGTCTACGTGTCCAAGCGCCGCGGCATCGCCGTCGGTGACGACGGCGACGGCGGGGCCGCCGAACGGGTGTCCCAGCCGGCCGATCCGGCGGTGGTTTCCTGACCCTGCGGACGCCCCGAGCGCGTCGGCACCGGCCCCCGGGCCGTACTCGGCTCGGCGATGCGCCCGAACGGCGGACGGGCGGCGCGGACTGACGCGCCGTCTGTCCGCCTTTGTGCGTCCCCGGATGGCGGGCGTGTATCTTCCGGCCGAGAGCCTTCGAAGGGACCAATCCGGTGAACAAGAAGCTTGCGGCCGCGGTGTCCGGCGGTGCGGTACTGATGCTCGTCCTGTCCGGCTGTGGCGGTGGGGACGACGGCGACAAGAAGGCCGACGCCTGGGCCAAGAAGGTCTGCGACAAGTGGGAGCCAGAGCTCACCAAGATCAAGACCACCAATGACGAGCTGAAGCGGGTGGCCAGCCAGAGCAGCAAGCCCGAAGAGGTCCAGAAGACCGACTCGGCCGCCTTCCAGACGCTGTCCGAGGCCTACAAGACCATGGGCGGCGCGCTCACGGCCGCGGGCGAGGCACCGGTCAAGGACGGCGCCACCACCCAGCAGGCCGTGGCGAAGAGCTACGAGGAGATCTCCAAGGGCTACACCGATCTCAAGACGAAGATCGACGCGCTCGACCCGAAGGACCAGGCGAAGTTCGCGGACGGCCTCCAGCAGGTCGCCGGCGGGCTCACCCAGGTCGCGGCCAACGAGACGGCGAGCAAGGAGAAGCTCAACTCGACCGGCCTCAAGGTGATCTACACCCAGAAGGGCTGCCAGGTCAGCGCACCCAAGTAGCCCAGCGGGTACCGCCCGCCCCGCGAGCGCGCGGCGGGCGGTACGCCGAGGCTCGTACGGATCCGCGGCCCCAGCGGCCACAATGGACGCGTGAGTACCACCAGCCTCCCCACGTCCGATCGGGCCGCCGCCCTCCGTACCGCCCTGCTCGCCGCGGGCTTCACCGCCGACGGGCTGCTCGACCTGCTCGGTGCCCCGGCCTACGCCGCGCTCGCCCGCAGCGAGACGGTCCCCGCCCTGCGCGCGGCGCGCAGCCACGGTGACGGCCCCCTCGCGAGCCTGGTCCGGCTGTTCCTCCTGCAGAGCCCGGTGCCGTACGCCCACGCCGCGGCCGCGCTGCCCGTCGAGGACGCGCTCGCCGACGGCTGGCTGAGCCGGGAGGAGGCCGCCGACGGCGAGGCCACCGTCCGCGCCACCGTCGACGTCCGCCCGTACGGGGGCCCCGACGGCGAGGACTGGTTCATCGTCTCGGACCTCGGCTGCGCCGTCGGCGGGGCCGGCGGCATCGGCAGCCGCGAGGAGGGCGTGGTCCTCGGTGTGGGCGGGGCCTCCACCACCCTGGCCGGCATCACCGTCCGCGTCCCCGTCGGCTCGGCCCTCGACCTGGGCACCGGCTCGGGCATCCAGGCGCTGCACGCGGCCCAGCACGCCACCCGGGTCACCGCCACCGACGTCAACCCGCGCGCGCTGGAGTTCACCCGTCTGACGCTCGCGCTGTCCGGGGCGCCGGAGGCGGAGCTGCTCGCCGGATCCCTGTTCGAGCCGGTCGGCGACGCCACGTACGACCTGATCGTGTCCAACCCGCCCTTCGTGATCTCGCCCGGCGCCCGGCTCACCTACCGCGACGGCGGGATGGGCGGCGACGACCTGTGCCGGACCCTGGTCCAGCAGGCCGGGGCCCACCTCAACCCGGGCGGGTACGCGCAGTTCCTCGGGAACTGGCAGCACGTGGAGGGCGAGGACTGGCACGACCGGGTCCGCTCCTGGGTGCCGCGCGGCTGCGACGCCTGGATCGTGCAGCGGGACGTGCAGGACGTGACGCAGTACGCGGAGCTGTGGCTGCGCGACGGGGGCGACCACCGCACCGACCCGGCCGAGTACGCGCGGCGCTACGAGGACTGGCTGGACGAGTTCGAGGCCCGCGGGACCAAGGCCGTCGGCTTCGGGTGGATCACCCTGCGCCGCACCGCGGCCGCCGAGCCCTCGATCGTGGTCGAGGAATGGCCGCACTCGGTGGAGCAGCCGCTCGGCGACGCCGTCCTGGCCCACTTCGCCCGCCAGGACTACCTGCGCGAGCACGACGACGCGGCCCTGCTGGCGGGGTACTTCCAGCTCACCGAGGAGGTCGTCCAGGAGCAGGTCGGCGCGCCCGGGGCGGAGGACCCGGAGCACGTGGTGCTGCGGCAGCACCGCGGCATGCGCCGCGCGACCAAGGTCGACACGGTCGGGGCGGGCTTCGCCGGAGTGTGCGACGGGTCACTCAGCGCGGGCCGGATCCTGGACGCGATCGCCCAGCTGGTGGAGGAGGATCCGGTCGTTCTGCGGGACCGGACGCCGGAGGCGATCCGGATGCTGGTCGAGCAGGGTTTCCTGGACCCCGTGCCGGGGCCGGCCGCCCGCTGACGCGGCCCGCGCGGGCCCCGTCGCCGTGATGTAACCCGGGGTTCGCCTGCCGTCTCCCCACGGCTGGCAGGCTCCCGGGCAACGGGATCCGGGGGGATCCCCGAGCGGCTCGAGGGGAAAAGGGGAACGGCATGGAACGCGGTCCGGCGATCTTCTCGGCGGCCGTGTTCCTGCTGTTCGGAGCCGCCCTGCTGGCCTGGACCGGGGCGCGCGCGGTGCGTCGCGCGCCGGTCGCCGAGGGAGTGCGCCCCGTGGTGGCCGTACCGTTGGCACTGCTGTCCGGTGCGGTGTCCCTGGCCCTCGGGGTCTGGTGCCTCCAGCGGTTCTGAGGCGGCGTCCCGCGATGATCTCCGCGGGGGTGTGAAACCCGGCGTCGCGGCGGGTCGGGGGGCGGGGCCAGACGGCCCTTCGGCCACCCTGCCCGGTGACCGGGAGGGGTCGGCCGACGCATCCGGGCGGCAGAAACGGCACTTGTCGGGTTACCGTTCGAGTGGCCGTTGCGGGCTTGTGCCGTTTGACACGGGTGCGGGTTGTACCGTCACACTCCGCAGCGTCGCCGTACCGCGACCGAGTGCCGACCGGAGAGAAGAGCCAAGTTGTCCCCGACTAGCGAGACCGCAAAGGGCGGCCGCCGACTCGTCATCGTCGAGTCCCCTGCCAAGGCGAAGACGATCAAGGGCTACCTCGGCCCCGGATACGTCGTCGAGGCGAGCGTCGGGCACATCCGCGACCTCCCGAACGGCGCGGCGGAGGTCCCCGACAAGTACACCGGCGAGGTCCGCCGTCTCGGCGTGGACGTCGAGCACGACTTCCAGCCGATCTACGTCGTCAACGCGGACAAGAAGGCGCAGGTCAGGAAGCTCAAGGACCTGCTGGCCGAGTCCGACGAACTCTTCCTCGCCACCGATGAGGACCGCGAGGGCGAAGCCATCGCGTGGCACCTGCAGGAAGTCCTCAAGCCCAAGGTCCCCGTCCACCGGATGGTCTTCCACGAGATCACCAAGGACGCGATCCGCGACGCCGTCGCCAACCCGCGCGAGCTCAACCAGCGCATGGTCGACGCCCAGGAGACCCGCCGCATCCTCGACCGCCTCTACGGCTACGAGGTCTCGCCGGTCCTGTGGAAGAAGGTCATGCCGAAGCTGTCGGCGGGCCGCGTGCAGTCGGTGGCCACCCGTCTCGTCGTCGAGCGGGAGCGCGAGCGCATCGCCTTCCGTTCCGCCGAGTACTGGGACCTGACCGCCACCTTCGCCACCGGCCGCGCCGGTGACGCCTCCGACCCCTCGACGCTGGTCGCCCGCCTGAACACGGTGGACGGCAAGCGCGTGGCGCAGGGCCGCGACTTCGGCTCGAACGGGCGGCTCAAGAGCGAGGTGCTGCACCTCGACGAGGCGAACGCCCGGGCGCTCGCCGCCGCGCTGGCGGACACCGCCTTCGCCGTCCGGTCGGTCGAGTCCAAGCCGTACCGCCGCTCCCCGTACGCCCCGTTCCGTACGACCACGCTCCAGCAGGAGGCCTCGCGCAAGCTGGGCTTCGGCGCGAAGGCGACGATGCAGGTGGCGCAGAAGCTGTACGAGAACGGCTTCATCACCTACATGCGTACGGACTCCACCACGCTCTCCGACACCGCGGTGTCGGCGGCGCGGGCGCAGGTCACCCAGCTCTACGGGGCCGACTACCTGCCGGAGAAGCCGCGCGTCTACGCCGGCAAGGTCAAGAACGCGCAGGAGGCGCACGAGGCGATCCGCCCCTCGGGTGATCGTTTCCGCACTCCGGCCGAGACGGGTCTGAGCGGCGACCAGTTCCGCCTGTACGAGCTCATCTGGAAGCGGACCGTCGCCTCCCAGATGAAGGACGCGACGGGCAACTCCGTCACCGTCAAGATCGGCGGCCGGGCCGCCGACGGACGCGACGCCGAGTTCAGCGCATCCGGCAAGACGATCACCTTCCACGGCTTCATGAAGGCCTACGTCGAGGGCGCCGACGACCCGAACGCCGAGCTCGACGACCGCGAGAAGCGGCTGCCGCAGGTCGCCGAGGGCGACGCGCTCAGCGCCGAGGAGATCACGGCCGACGGGCACTCGACCAAGCCGCCGGCCCGCTACACCGAGGCCTCGCTGGTCAAGGAGCTGGAGGAGCGCGAGATCGGCCGCCCGTCGACGTACGCGTCGATCATCGGCACGATCCTCGACCGCGGCTACGTCTTCAAGAAGGGCACGGCGCTCGTCCCGTCCTTCCTGTCGTTCGCCGTCGTGAACCTCCTGGAGACGCACTTCGGGCGGCTCGTCGACTACGACTTCACCGCGAAGATGGAGGACGACCTCGACCGCATCGCGCGGGGCGAGGCCCAGTCCGTGCCGTGGCTGAAGCGGTTCTACTTCGGCTCCGAGGACGCCTCGGAGGTCGTGCCCGCCGGCGGCGACCACCTCGGCGGCCTGAAGGAGCTGGTCACGGACCTGGGCGCGATCGACGCCCGGGAGATCTCCTCCTTCCCGGTCGGCGACGGCATCGTGCTGCGCGTGGGCCGCTACGGCCCGTACGTCGAGCGGGGCGAGAAGGACGCCGAGGGCCACCAGCGCGCCGACGTGCCCGACGACCTGGCTCCGGACGAGCTGACGGTCGAGTACGCCCAGGAGCTGTTCGCGAAGCCGAGCGGTGAATTCGAACTGGGCGCGGACCCGGTGAGCGGGAACCAGATCGTCGCGAAGGACGGCCGCTACGGCCCGTACGTGACGGAGATCCTGCCCGAGGGCACGCCGAAGACGGGCAAGAACGCGGTCAAGCCGCGCACGGCCTCCCTCTTCAAGTCGATGTCCCTCGACACGGTCACCCTCGACGAGGCCCTGAAGCTGATGTCGCTGCCGCGCGTGGTCGGCGCGGACGCGGAGGGCGTGGAGATCACGGCGCAGAACGGCCGCTACGGCCCGTACCTGAAGAAGGGCACGGACTCGCGGTCGCTGGAGACCGAGGACCAGCTCTTCTCCATCACCGTGGACGAGGCGCTCGCCATCTACGCGCAGCCCAAGCAGCGGGGCCGGGCCGCGGCCAAGCCCCCGCTGAAGGAGCTGGGCACGGACCCGGTGAGCGAGAAGCCGGTGGTGGTCAAGGACGGCCGCTTCGGGCCCTACGTGACGGACGGCGAGACGAACGCGACGCTGCGGCGGGACGACGACGTCGAGACCATCACGCCGGAGCGCGGCTACGAGCTCCTCGCGGAGAAGCGGGCGAAGGGCCCGGCGAAGAAGACCGCGAAGAAGGCCGTGAAGAAGGCGCCCGCCAAGAAGGCACCGGCCAAGAAGGCGACCGCGACGAAGGCGACGGCGACGAAGGCCGCCGCCGCGAAGAAGACGACGACGGCGAAGAAGACCACCGCCGCCAAGAAGACGACGGCCGCGGCGAAGAAGGTGGCGGCGGCTCCGGCGCCGTCCGACGACTAGCCGGTACGTCCGACGACCAGCCGGTACGGCAGCGGCCCGGCACCGAGGTGCCCCGACGCACCGCCGCAGTCCGCCCGAGGGCCCCGTGCGATCCGCGCGGGGCCCTCGGGCGTACCCGGGGCGGCCCCCCGGGTGGGTGCGGGGTCACACCCGGCCCCGTCCACAGGCCACCGCAACGGTCAGGCGCAGCGGATAGGCTGGGCGGATGACGCGAGCCGAGCAGCCAACGGTCGTGACCGCCTCCGAGAACCCCACCTACGACGAAGCCCTGGCCGCGGATTCCCGCGAGCGAGCGGTGCGCGCCCTGCTGCGCACCCCCGGGCTGCGCCGGCTGTGGAGCGCCCAGCTGGTGAGCGGCATCGGCGACGCCCTGGCCCTGTTGGTCCTGGTGCTCCTGACCCTCCAAGCGGCCGTCACGGCCGGCGCGGACGGCCTGTTCGGCAGCGGCTACCGGGGCGCGGCCTTCGCCGTCGCCGCCGTGTTCGCCGTGCGGATCCTCGCCACCGTCCTGTTCGGCGCGGTCCTGCTCGGGCCGCTGTCGCAGCTGATGGCCCCCGCGGGCAGGCTCGACCGCCGCTGGACGATGGTCGGAGCCGACGGGCTGCGGATCGGGCTGTTCGTCGTCGCCCCGCTGTGGCTCGACTGGATCCCGGCCCACGCCACCACCGCGCTGCTCGCCACCGTCTTCGTCTCCGGCGCCGCCGAGCGCGTGTGGACCCTGGCCAAGGAGAGCGCCGCGCCCGCGCTGCTCCCCGCGCCGCCGCCGGAGGGGGCGACCGTACGGCCGCTCCCCGACCACCTCGACGCGCTGCGGCGCCTCACGCTGCGCACGGCGTTCGCGGCGCTGCCCGCCGCGGCCGCCGCGCTGCTCGCCGCGACCCTGGTCGGGCGGGCGCTGGGGCTGGGCGTGGACTGGTTCGCCGCGAACCCGTCGGCGCTGGGCTCGTACGTGGCCGCCGGCCTGTTCGCCGCCTCCGTCTCGCTGCTGCTGCCGCTGGCGCTGCCCGCCGTGAAGACCCCGAGGCCGCGCTCCCCGCTGGAGGGGCTGCGGTCCCCCAGGGTGGGCGAGCGGCCGGAGAAGGGGCGTACGGGCTCGATCCGGCTGTTCGTGGTGGCCTGCGCAGCCGTCGCCGGGGCGGTGGCCGGTGCCGCCTCCGTGGCCGTGCTGCACGCCTTCGACCTGGGCGGCGGCCCGTCCGCGTACGCCCTGCTGGTGCTCGCCCTCGTCGGCGGAACCGGCCTGGGCATCCGCGCCACCCAGTCCGGCAAGGTGCTGCCCGGACTGTCCCGGCGCCGGCTGCTGGCCCTGGCGATCGCGGTGGCCGGGCTCGCGCTGCTGCTGAGCGGGCTGGTCCCGGACACGGCGACCGTGGTGTTCCTGGCGCTGCTCGCGGGCACCGCCGCCGGCGTCGCGGCCAATGCCGGGCACACCCTGCTGGACCAGGAGACCGAAGAGTTCCGCCGGGCCCGGCTCACCGCGCACCTGCAGGCCGTGGTCCGGGTCGCGGTGGCGGTCGGGGCCCTCGGCGCCCCGCTGCTGGCCGCCGCGATCGGACCGCACCGGCTGACCGGCGGCGAGGTCGTCTTCTCGCACGGCGGCGCGGCCTTCACCCTGATGCTGCTCGGCGCGCTGCTGCTGCCCGTCGCCGGGGTGGTGCTCGCCAAGGCCGACGACCGCGGCGGCGTACCGCTGCGGCGCGACCTGCGCGAGGCGCTGCGCGGCGGCGAGCCGCTGCAGGCCCCGGCGGCGACCGGGTTCTTTATCGCCCTGGAGGGCGGCGACGGAGCCGGGAAGTCCACCCAGGTGCAGGCACTGGCCGACTGGATACGGGGCAAGGGCCACGAGGTCGTCGTGACGCGCGAGCCGGGTGCCACCCCGGTCGGCAAGCGGCTCCGCTCGATCCTCCTCGACATCTCGTCCGCCGGGCTGTCCAACCGCGCCGAGGCGCTGCTGTACGCCGCCGACCGCGCCGAGCACGTGGACACGGTGGTCCGGCCCGCCCTGGAGCGGGGCGCGGTGGTCATCTCCGACCGCTACATCGACTCCTCGGTGGCCTACCAGGGCGCCGGCCGGGACCTGTCCCCGACCGAGATCGCCCGGATCTCCCGCTGGGCCACCGACGGCCTGGTCCCGCACCTGACCGTGCTGCTCGACGTGTCCCCGGAGGCCGCCCGGGAGCGGTTCACGGAGGCGCCGGACCGGCTGGAGTCGGAGCCGACCGAGTTCCACCAGCGGGTGCGGGCCGGGTTCCTGACCCTCGCCGCGTCCGACCCCGGGCGCTACCTCGTCGTCGACGCCGGGCAGGACCCCGGCTCGGTGACCACCGTCGTACGCCACCGCCTGGACCGGATGCTGCCGCTCTCGGAGGCCGAGGTCGCGGCGCAGACCGAGGCCCGGCGGCTCGCGGAGGAGGAGGCCCGGCGCAAGGCCGAGGAAGAGGCCGCCCGCAAGGCGGAGGAAGCCCGGCTGAAGGCCGAGGAGGAGGCCCGCCTGGCCCGGGAGGCCGAGGAGGCCCGGATCAAGGCCGAGGCGGAGGCCGCCGAGGCGCGCCGGCTCGCCGAGGAGGAAGCCGCCCGCAAGGCGGAGGAGGAGCGGCTGCGCGCCGCCGAGGAGGCGCGTGCCCGCGCCGAGGCCGAGCGGCTGCGCGCCGAGGCCGAGGAGAAGGCCCGCGCCGCCGAGCGGGAGCGGATCCGGCTGGAGGAGGCCGAGGCCGCCCGGCTGCGGGCGGAGGCGGAGGCCCGGCGGCTGGAGAAGCAGCGCCGCGCCGAGGAGGCGCTGCTGCGGGCCGAGGAGGCGCGCCGGCTGGCGGAGGCCTCGGCCGCC